>JBJONI010000392.1:0-3171 GCA_046051915.1 Pseudomonadota bacterium | reverse complement strand
GCGGGCGGTGCTTTCGGCCGAGTCGACGAGCGTCACGCCGGGGAGGACCTCTGCGAGGATCGGGCGGAGCAACGGGTAGTGGGTGCACCCCAAGATCGCCGTGTCGATCGTGCCGCGGAGGTGGCCGACGTACGCTTCCGCGACGAGGCGGGGGACGTCGCCCGAGAGCCATCCCTCCTCGACGAGGGGGACGAACAGGGGGCAGGCGACCCCGTAGACGGCGAGGTCCGGCCGGCGTGCAACCAACGCGCGCTGGTAGGCGCCGCCGTCCACCGTACCCGGGGTGCCGAGGACAGCGACGCCGCCTCCGCGGGTCGCGGCGAGCGCCGCTTCGACCCCGGGCTCGATCACGCCGAACACCGGCAGCCCCACCTGCTCGCCCGCCGCTCGGAGGCCCTCGAGGGCGTGGGTCGTGGCCGTGTTGCACGCGATGACGATGGCATCGACACCTTGGGCATACAGCCAGCTCGCGACGCGGAAGCTGTAGCGTTGGACCGTCAGTGGGGACCGTGTGCCGTAGGGGATGCGCGCAGTGTCCCCGAGGTAGATCAGGTCGTGGCCCGGCAACGCGGCGCGGACCGCGTCGAGCACCGTCAAGCCGCCGATCCCAGAATCGAAGATCCCAATCCGCACGTCGTCTCCCACGTGGTCGCCGCGATAACCGATGCGGGGGAGGCTGGGGATGCGGGTCGCGGTGTACGGAGGCAGCTTCGATCCGCCCCACATCGGGCACGCGATGGTCGCGGCGTGGGCGCGCTGGTCCGGCTTGTGCGACGAGGTGTGGCTGGTGCCGGTCGGCGACCACCCCTTCGGCAAGGTGTCGTCGACGTTTGCCGCGCGGTGCGGTTGGGCGGACGCGATGGCGTCCGACGTCGGCGACTTTGTGCGCGTCTCGCGGGTCGAGGGCGAGCGGCCCGGTCCCCACTACACCATCGACACGTTGCGGACCCTGGTGGCACAGCACCCGGGTGTGAGGTTCCGGCTGTTGATGGGGGCCGACCTGTGGCCCGCGCGGGCGTCGTGGCGCTCGTGGGGGGAGATCGAGCGGGATTTCGCACCGATCGTCGTCGGTCGGGGCGGGGAGGCATCACCGCAGGGGTGGCCGGGGTTTCCGGAGATCAGCAGCTCGTCGATTCGGTCGTGGCGTCAACAGGGGCGGGACCTTCACGGGTGGCTCACCACGCGGGTGGCGGCCGAGTGGCAGCCTGAGGGGGACCGATGATCGGGATTCGCGACGGAAGTCCGCGCGCGCTGGTTCCGCTGCTGCGCGTCGGTCGACTCCGGATGCCCTACGGGGTGGGCTACGGCTTCACGACGCGGGACGGCGGGGTGGCTGCGGGGCCCGTGCGGTCGCTGACGTTGGCGAGGTCGCCCGACGTCACCGATGCGCAGCTCGTCGAGAACTGGCGACTGGTCTTGGAAGCGCTCGACCCTCGCCTCGCGGCTGGCGACGTCGCGCTCGTGGACCAGGTGCACGGCGACGCGGTGCTCGCCGTCACATCGGCGACGGGCCCTCTCACGACGGCTGGGGCAGCCGATGCCATGTACACCGTCGAGCGCGGCGTGGCGCTCGCTGTCCGGGTGGCCGATTGTGTGCCGGTGGTGCTCGCGACGCCGCGCGCGGTTGGGGTGGCCCACGCGGGTTGGCGGGGGGTGGCCTCGCGGATCGTCCCGAAGACGGTGGCGGCGATGCTGGAGGCGACGGGGGAGGGTCCCGACGAGGTTGTGGCGGCGATCGGCCCGTACATCGGACAGGCCGCCTTTGAGGTGGGGGATGAAGTCGTCGACGCCATCTCGTCCAGCGGTGTCGTGGCCTCACTGTTCGCGGCCCGCGCCCCCGGCGGCAAGCCCCACGTTGACCTCGGTGCGGCGCTGTCGGCGCAGCTTCACGGGATGGGCGTCGCGAAGGTCGGCGAGATCGGTGCGTGTTCCACGGAACCCCGCTTCTTCTCCTACCGCAGGGATGCCGGTCGAACCGGTCGTATGGCGGGCGTGGTGGTCCGTTGGGCCTGAACGCTGCCCGGGCGTTCGTTGCGGTTGCCCTCGCGGCGTCCTGCCGCGCGGCGCCCCCGGATCTCGGCGCACTCGCGACCAGCGTCGCGCGCTACGAGGCCGGGCGGGAGGCCTTGGCGGCGGGCGATGCGGTGACGGCGGCGGCGGCGTTTGCGGAGGCCCGATCGTCGCGGGGCGACGATCCCCTCCTGACGCAATGGCACGCGCGGGCCCTGTGGCGCTCCGGGGACACCGAGCAGGCTGAGTCCCTGCTGTCGGGCGTGCTGACGCGGCATCCCGAGCTGATGACCGCCCGGTACGACCTCGGCATCCTGAAGTTGGATCGCGGTGACCTCTCCGGTGTCGACGACGTCCGGGCCGCCGTGGAGGCGGGCGTTCGGTCACCTGCATCCGCGGCCAGGGACCCCGATCTCACCCCACACCTCGCGCGCTTGCCGTTTCTGCCGCACGTGCCGCTCCGGCTCGTCTTCCGGGTCGATCCCGCGAGCGCGCGGGTGGGCGCGGACGTGGTGGTCTCGGCCGAACTGTTCGGCATCCTCGACGCGCCTTGGAGCCTCGAGACGCCGGGAGGGTCTGGACCTGTCGAGGTCGTCTACGCGGCGGAGACCGTCCTCGATGCCGGAGAGACACGTCGGCTCTCCTGGGTTCTTCGGGCGATGTCGCCGGGGCGCGTGTCGTTGCCAGCGATGGTCGTGCGTCAAGGCGGTGCCGAGACCGCCGCCGTGGGCGGCGCGTACGACGTGACGTCGGCGTCGCCGGGTGCAGGTTCGCCGGCTGTCGCGCCCATTCCGCTCCTCGCCTTGCCCCTCCCGTCGCAGGATCCGACCGTCCTTCTCCCCGATGCGCGGGCTGGCGGCGACGGCTGGTGGGTCGCTTGGGCGGCGGACACCCGCCTGATCGTCGAGCCGGCCTCCGCGTTGCCGACGTTCCGGTCCTCGTTGCGCGTGGTGGGTCGCGATGGGACGCCGCTGCGAGCGGAGGAGCGCGCACGGTTTGCGGCGGCGCCGGCGCGCGTGACGGTGCTGCGAGGGGCGTTGGTGGAGGCGCAATGGCCCCCGCCGACGACCGCACGTTAAGGGGAGTCTTCGGAGGTCGCCTTGGATCGCGCCCAGCAACTCGCCCGCCTCGCCGCCATGAACGCCGCCGCCGCGCAGGGGG
>JBJONI010000391.1:0-3904 GCA_046051915.1 Pseudomonadota bacterium | reverse complement strand
CGGATGCCGCTGAGGTGCTGATCCAAGCGCTGGCGGTCCGCCGATCCGACGCGAGACTGGAGCGCCGTCGCCTGGCCCGCCACCGCGTCGAGGACGCTGCGGCGCAGCCGAAGCTTGGGGTCGATGCGGACCTCTTCGCCGGGCGCGGTGAACCCGTCGCCGAACAACCGATCGAACAACGCATACGGCGACGTCTCGGCGGGGTTCGGGCTGTTCGGTCCGTTGTACGACAACGACCCCACGCCGGGCTGAACGCCGACTTCAAGGCTTCGAAACCTTGTTTCGCCCCCAATCTCCGCCGCGATGACCTGATCGACCGTCGCCGACGCGAACGTGTTGTCGCCCTCGACCCCGAGCGGCGCCCGACCGGTGAGAAGCCCCGCTGCGCCCGAGAAGTGCGGGATGGTGTTGGGAACACGGACGTCGAGCCCGGTGAGGACGGCCAGTTTGCTGCGGTACGGCCACATCGCCTGCAACAGCAACGAGGGCTCCCAGTCGGCCCCCTCGGTCGCCGGGACCCACCGGTCCGGAAGCCCGCCGTTGCCCCACATCCAGAGGCCAAAGCGCGTGGGGAGCAGGCTCCCGTCGGCGAACGCATCGCCGCGGCTGTTGAGCTGACGCTCAAGGAACGGCAGGCCGACCGTGACGGCGGCGCCGCCGAGCATGCCGCGCAACACGGCGCGACGGCTCCACGAAGGACGCGAGATCATGGGGTCTCCTCTTCAGGGGGCGCCGCAAAGCGGAAGGTGCGGCTGCGAACAACGCGCGACCACAAGTCAGGCAGCTGATGCCCATTCTCGGCGAAGCGTTCGGCGATCCACTCGACCTCGTCGCGCTGGTCGACCTCGGGATCCCAGCCCACCGCGTTTCGCACCACCTGACGGACCAAGCAAGGCACCAGGTCGGGATGGTCGCGCAACGCCGACGCGAAGCCGACGGAGTCGGTGTACACGATGCCGTCGAGGTCGCCACTGGCGTCGATCGGCGCGCCGTTCTCGGTGGTGCGGAACCCGCCGAGTCCGTCGAAGTTCTCAAAACCCAGACCGATCGGATCAAACGCGAGGTGGCACGACGAGCACGACGGGTCTTCCAAGTGCTGGTTGACGCGCTCGCGCCGCGTCGGGGCGTCCTCGGTCGCCTCGGGAATCGCCGTGTTCACGCCCGCGGGGGGATCCGGGATGTCGGTGCACAGCATCGCCTCGCGGATGAATTTGCCACGGAGCGTGGCCGAGGTGCTCGTGGGGTGCGCCTGCAACGCGAGGAACGCCGCTTGCCCAAAGATTCCGACGCGACGCGAGCCCTCCGGCAGCTCCACCTGGCCGAAGCCCTCAAGGCTCGGCGCCCGGACGTCGTACAGGGCGGCGAGGTTCCGATCCACCTCGGTGATCCGCGTCGTGAACAGGTCGCGGAGGTCGGTCTCGGGCGTGAAGGCGATGCGCTCGAACGCGCGGTACAGCTCTTCCTTGGCCGAACCTGGGAGCTCCGAGCTCATGTGCGGGAAGATCGTGATGTCCTTCTGCAGCAGGTCGAGGCGTTCCAGTTGGAACAAGTCCGCCACCCAAGCCCGAAGGCCGCGCCGCGCGCGCGGGTCGGCCAGCATCCGCGTGACTTCGGCGTCGAGGCCCTCGTCGGTCGCGAGCGCGCCCGTCGCTGCCGCATCGAGCAGGGCGTCGTCCGGGAGGCCGTCCCAGATCAACCACGCCATGCGCGACGCCAGCTCCTCGCCGGTCAGCGCGCCCGACGCGTCCCCCAGCTCGTCCCGCATCAGGAAGTACGGGGACTGCACGACCGTCGCCACACCGAACGCCAAGCCTTCGTAAAAGTCGCCGAGGGTTTCGGCGGCATCCCCCGCGATCGCGACCAGCGTGGCGCGGTCAGCGTCCGACAGCGTGCGACGCCAAGCCCGACGGGCGAGCGGACCCAAGGCGTCCTCCGCGCATGCGTCGTCACGCACGCCGGCCGGGGAGCAAGGCACCCAAGCGCCTCGATGGTCCGCGTCCACCGCCTGAGCGGCGATGTCGTACGAGGCGTCCTCGATCCGCTCCACGCCGCGCGGCGACAGGGCAGCCACCGTCGACCCAAGGCTGACGAGGTTGTTCAGCCGAAGATCGGGTTCGAGGTTGCCGGGGACGTAGAACGACTCGCCGAACAGGTCGCGAATCGCGTGGTCGAACTGCGACTGCGTGACGCGACGAAGCACCGCCGCGTGCGGCGAGAACGGCACTTCCGAGCCATCGGGCTCCGGGGTGCCACACGCGGCGAGCGCGCCGAGCAGCGCGAGGGAGATTGCGGAGCGCATACCGACGCCTCCATGGTGAACGCAAGGGAGCATGCTACCACACGCCCATGGACGTGCGCCGAACTTCGACACCGTGCGACCTCAACGTCGCGCCCGTACCCCACAGCGCGGGGTCCGACGGCGGGCGTCGGCGTGGAGCGTCCATGCACGCCCTCGGCCTTGCGGTTTCGATGTACGCTTCCGCTTGCGTCGCCCATCGCCTCGACCCGGCCGCGGCGCCCTGGTCCCCCGCTGTCGACGCCGCACGGCCCGGCGTCACCGCGGAGCACGAAGCCTACGTGGTGCGGGGCCAACGCCCCGAGGCGGTCCGCCGGGCGTTGAACCACCGGAGCACGTGGCGCGACGCGTCGGGTGAACGGTTCGATGGCGGCACGGCCTGGTCGCTACAATGGCGCCACCAGTTCGAGAGCACGTCGTCGGGATGCCGGATCATCGGCATCCAGTTCCACGGCGCGATCACGGTCACCACGCCGTCGCTGCGCGTATGGCGCGTCCCCGACCGAAAGCTCAGCAACCGGTGGCACGCCTACCTCGACGCCTTGTGGACCCACGAGCAGCACCACGTCGCGAGGGTCTACGCCGCGATCGACGAAGCCCACCACGTCGTCGCATCCCTCCCGGAGCAACCGACATGCGCGGCCGCAGGCACAGCGGGAAACGCGGCCGTGCAGACCGTGTTCGCAGCGATGAACATCGACCAGGTCGCCTACGACACCGAAACCTCACATGGACAAGTCGAAGGCGCGTTTTGGGACGTTCCCGAACGGTAGGATACGCGGTCCATCGGCCTTTGCCCAGCGCGGTGTGCTAGACTCACCCGACGGAGACGCCATGCCACGGTCGATGCTGCGCGTGTCGTTGGCCGCCGCCCTCGCGGGCTGCGCGTCCCCCCGCGACCCCACGCCCGAAGCGGGCCCGGCGGTCGTGGACCCCGGCCACCGTCCGCTTCGCCGCATCAACCGCGCGGAGCTGGACCGCATGTTCCGCGACCTGACCGCGACGTCGCTCCGGCCGGGCCTCGACTTTCCGCCCGACGACGCCGCGAGCGGGTTCGACAACCACGCCGAGGCGCTTGGGTTCAGCCCGCTGTTCCTTGAGCTTGCAGAGGCCGCGGCGGGCGCCGTCGCGCGCGACCTCCTCGATGCCGGGCGCGTGCCCGAGCAGGTGCTCGCGGTCGACGGCGCCGCTTGGACGGCGACGGAGCCTGGCGACAACGGCCCGAGCGGCAACGCGTTCGCCTTCTACGGGGACGGGGCCGCGTCCTGGCGTCCCGCCGTGAGCGTCGCAGGCACGTACCGACTCGACCTCGACGTCCGAACGACACCGGGCGACGTCGGGCCCGCGTTGCTCGCCGTCTCCGTCGACGGGATCGACGTCGACACCGTTTCGATCGACGCCCCCCAGCAGGCGGCGTCCGTCAGCCTCGCGTTGACGCCTGGAGCCACACTCTCGCTTCGGTTCCTCAACGACGTGTGGGACCCCGACGCGTCGATCGACCGAAACGTCTGGCTCGACGCTGCGGCCCTCGAAGGGCCGTTCGACCGCCCGGCGCCGATCCCGCCCGAGCGCGCCGAAGCCCTGCCCTGCTCGGTCGTGGGCCTTGGC
>JBJONI010000390.1:0-6491 GCA_046051915.1 Pseudomonadota bacterium | reverse complement strand
AAACCGCCGATCTGCCGGCCGGGCGCCTCCTCGAACGGGGACGGACGGCTCCAGCCGAGGCTGTTGAACTCCTTCATCGACGTGGCGTAGCGCTCGATCAGCGCCTTGCGGACGATCCAGTGCTGCGGGTCATCGGGGCTGACCCGGATGTCGGGCTCCGGGACGTCACAGTCGACGGTGGTGTTGCGGACGGCGTCTTTGTTGACAACCTCTTTGACGGACGTCGGGTCGACGTCGTCGTCGTCGTGGGGCGCGGTCGGTGCGGGCTTCGGGCGCCGCGGGATCGTGCCGGGCTTCGGGCGCGGCTTGCGCGTCGGTACGGCGAGGCCATCCGTCGGCAGGGCGGGGTCGACGTCGACGGCGTCGGGCGCTGCCTCGGCCGGCGGACCCTCCGGACGCGGATCGACCCGCGCAGGGGGTGCGACTTCGTCGGCCGTCGCGGGCTCGGGGTCGGCCGGAGCGGGCGGTGCGGAGGGCGGTGGTTGCGCCTTGGGTGTCGGCTTGGGCTCGGGGTCGGCGTCCGCGGCGTCGTCGGCCTCTTCCAGCTCGGCAGCGGCCGGCTCGACCTCGACGAGCGCGACGTCGATCGGCGCGTCGTCGTCCATCGGAGGGGGGAACGCCTCTGCGAGGACGGTCAACGCACCGCCGCCGAGACCGTGCAGCATCAAGCTCACGATCACGCCGATCCCCACGCCGGCGCGCGAGGCGGAGGCGGGGTGCTGCGTCACGGGCTCGCGCCCGGCTGAACAGCGAGGGCAAACCGGCGGACGCCCGCGGAGCGAGCGAGGTCCATCACGTGGACGACCGCAGCATGGGTGGCGCCGCCGTCGGCTTTCACGACGAGGTTGAGGTCGGGGGTGTCCTGGGCCGCTTGTGCGAGCTGACCGACCAGCTCTGGCTCGGAGACGGGCGTGCCGCGGAGGGCGATGCGCCCGTCGGGGGCGATCTCGACCTCCCACGGCGAGGACGTCGCGCCGTCGTGCTCGCGGGCCGACGGAAGGTCGACGCGAAGCGATTTGGTCGCGATGAAGTTCGCCGAGACCATCATGATCACGAGCAACACGAGGACGACGTCGACCATCGGCGTGACGTTGATGCCGACGATGCGCGCCCGGCGGCCTGTCGGGGATCGACCCGCACCCGCACCCATCTCAGCCCTCGCCGCGGCCGCGCTGGGCGTGGGCGCGCGCTTGGAGGGCGGCGACGACGAGACGGCCGAGGGAGGAGGCCGCGGCTTCGATCGCCTCCACGCGGGCTTGGACGGCGTTGTAGGCGATCACGGCAGGGATCGCGACGAACAGGCCGACGCCGGTCGCCACCAAGGCTTCGGCGATCCCGGCCATGACGCTCGCCATGTCGCCGCTCTGGGCGGCGTCGCCACTCAGGGCTTCGAAGGCGACGATGACGCCGATCACCGTGCCGAGCAGACCGATGAACGGAGCGTTGTTGCCGATCGTGCCGAGCAGGTTGAGGCCGCGGTCGAGGGCGTGGCGCGCCCGGGCGAGCTCCGCGTCGAGGGCCGCCTCGAACGCGGCAGGGCCGCCTTCGGCGAAACGGAACGCCTCAGCGACCACCTGCCCCTCGACCGTGCCGCTCTCGCGCAAGGCCGCGCGCGCCCCTGCAAGATCGTCGGCATCGAGCGCCGCGAGCACGCGGTCCCGGAGAGCGTCGCCGCCCCGGCGGCGGTTGGCTTGAAAGAACCAGAGCCGCTCGGCGACGGTGGCGAGCGAGAGGACGCTGAGCGCGATCAGCAGCCACAGGACCCAGGCGCTTCCGAGGCGAGCGACCTGCAGGAGTGATTCGACCACCGGCATCCTGTACGCCTCCCCTCGGGTCGGTAACACCGCGTGCGCGCGGTCGATCGACCGACCCGCGAGACGGTGCGACGCATCCCGGCACGACATGCTAGCCTCCCCGGGCGGAGGCGGCATGAACACGCGGATCGGGCGCATGGCGGTGGTGGTCGGGGTTTGGGGATGTCGGCCGTCGACGCCGGCGCCGGCCTCGTTCGACGAAGCGGTGCGCGCGGCGCTGACGTCGTTCGACGACGACGATGTGGCCTACGCTCCGATCGCACGCGCGCTGGAAGCGCAGATCTACCCGTCTGTTCCCTCGCAAGCTGCCGACACGCTCGCGAGGAGCCTCGACCCTGCGGGTCTCGTCGCGGAGGACGTGGTCGCGATGACGCCGAGTCCCGAAGGGGCGGATCCGAGCGCGTGTTTGGACGTCAGCCTCGTCTGGGCCTCGCCCTATACGATCGATCGTCACGCGCCTTTGCCTCTTCTCGCTGACCAGACGCCGCTGGAGCCCTCGTCGCCCGACCTGTACGACCGGACATTCCTCGAAGGCGAGGCCTGTTGGCTGGACCGTGGATGCGCCGTGCTGCGGACGGTGCAAGACCTGACCAAGACCTACACGGGCAACATCATCCCGCCGATCACCTACCGCATGTACAAAGACTTCCGTTGGGTCGACCTCAACGCGGACGTCGGCGACGCGCCTCGTTGGGCCTATGTGGCGCGATCGTGGTCGGAGGATGCCGCGTACAGCGAGAATGGCCGCAACGGCATCCTTCAATCATGGACGCTCGAAGCTTGGTTCCCGCGTGATGGGGCCGGCTTCTTGTGGGGAGAGACGCCCCCGCCGAGCCCCGAGCACGGTGACAGCAGCGGCGGTGGCACCCTGCGACTTCTCACGCTGTGGACCGAGACCGACCTGGCGCTGACCGAAGACCCCGAGCTGCAGGTCGGGACGATGCGCTGGGGCATGGAGCAGAACATGAAGGCGCACGATGCTTGGCTGAGCGAGAACTAGGCGCGCGGGCCGGTTCTTCGCGGGCTTTCCGTACCCGGTGCGCGGGACGCTCAGAGCGTCCCGCCAGGGTGAGCGTCCTCAGGGAGCAGGGAGGAAGAAACTGTCGATGACGGTGTCGTCGCGGTCGTACACGGTGGCGTTGACGCCTTCGGCCGAGAACTCGGCGATGATGTAGTGCTCGATCGGGTTCGCGACCTCGTTGAACCAGTCCGCCTCGCTCTCTTGGTACAAGCTCGCGCCGGCACCGCCGGAGACGAGGTAGGTCGTCCCTTGGCCGACCGGGCGCTCCTGCTCGGCCTGAATTGGGACGCTGCGCTCGTAGATGTGGTTGTGGCCGGCGATGACCATGTCGACACCTACCTCCTCGAAGACCGGCGCCCAGTCGCCGCGGAGGACCTCATCGGAGCCATGGCGCGTGCAGGTCGAGTAGATCGGACGGTGGTGCATCACGAACTTCCACGGCGAGGTGTCCGTCGACAGCTTCTCGCGAAGGAAGACCACCTCGTCGTCGGCCATCTGGGCCTCTTCGGCCACGGTGTCGTTCAGCGCCGTCAACGACAGCGAGCCGTAGTTGAGGCTGAACCACTGCTCGTTGTTGGGGAGGCTGAACTGCGCGAAGTAGTTCATCGCGAGGAACTCGTGGTTCCCGTGCGCCGGGACGAACACCTTGCGCGCGAACACGTCGCCGGTTGCGCGCCACCAGCCGTCCCACTCGATCTGGTTGCCGCCGGCCTCGACCATGTCGCCTGAGAACATGTAGAAGTCGGGGTTGTGGGCTTCCATGCGGGAGACGATGTTCGCCCAGTCCTCGTACGCGCCGCGGGAGTCCCCCGCGATCGCGACGGTGAAGGTGTCGAAGGTGCCGGGGGCTGGAGGCGTTGAGAACTGGTAGGTCGGCGACCAGTGCCCCTCGCCGCCGACGCGGTAGCTGTACGTGGTGTTCGGCTGGAGTCGTCCGCAGAGCTTGAGTTCATGCACGCGGAACCCTTCGGTGTCGGTGCCACCGAACGTGAACGAGACGCCGTCCGTCGTGTTGTCGAGGGCGTCGCCGACGCCCCACTGGACTTGGCTTGCGAGGGTCCCCTTGTCGGTCATCCAGGCAAACGAGATCGACGTGGAGGTGTCGCGCCCGGGCCATCCGAGGTGGACGTACGCGGGGTCGGGCGTGAGGCTGTTGGACGCGCCTTCTGCGCCCAGCCATTGCGTGCCGCCGAAGGTCAGCTCGTGCGGCGCGATCTCTTTGTCGAGCAGGATGCCGAACGACCCCGGCACGGTGTACGTCTCCGTGCATTGATCGACGCCCGCCGGCGCCTCGGGGGCCGTGTCGGTGGGGGTTTCCTCGGAGAACGGGTCGCAGGCGAGGAGCAGGGCGAGGGGGAACAGGCGGAAGGCGGTGTGCATGGGTCCTCTCAGAAGCTCAGGCTGGCGGCGAGGTTGAATTCATCGTTCTTGACGTCCCCCGCCTCCAACTCGTCCTTGTAGGTGTACGAGGCGACGAGGCGCAGGTCTTGGATGGCCTTGAACAGGGGTTGGTTGGCGTAGATGCCGATGCCCGCGGATACCCGGCGGTTGCTGACCCCGGGGTCGAGCGGGCCAGAGGGGGGTACGTCGAGGGCGGGGATGTAGCGATCTCCCTGCTCGAAGCGACCCATCAGGGCGATGTGACGCGAGGCCCATGGTACGCCGTAGAGGAAGTAGCCGAACTGCGCGTAGCCTCCGAGCTGCTTGTAGTCGGAGAGCGCAGGGTTCTCGTAGTCGGAGGTCCGGTAGAACGCTTCGGCCATCACGGTCAGTGGCCGGTAGTGAAGGAAGAACTCTCCGTTCACGCCGACGTACGCTTCTTGCTGACCGGGTTCGCCGTCGACGTTGTAGAACACCGAGCTACCGACGCTGACGATCGGGCGAAAGCGCTCTTCGCCTGGGGGACGCCAGTCGAGCAGGATCTCGTTGCCGGCGCCGGGGCTCCCCAACGGGCTGACGACGACGCGCCCGACGGCCATCACCTTCTTGTTGACGTTCGCGAGCCGGTTCTTTCCTTCGCCGTTGAACACGGCCGCCTCGTACTCGAACACGCGCTTCTTCGTCCATCCGTGGAACATCGCGCCGATCTCGCGTTCGGGGACCCAACGCGTGATCTGGTTGCGGTCGGCGAACAGGTTGGACTGGTCACCTGCGAGGATGGCGCGATGCAGTGGCGCCTTAAACTGGCCAACTTGAAGCTGGAATTCGGTGCCGACGCTCAGGTTGAGGAAGCCATCCTCGAGGCGCGCCTCGGGCATCAACTCGAAGCTCGTCACCTGTTGAACGCCGAGACCCCAGCGCGCATCCGCCTTGGGGAGGAGTTGGGTGTTGAGCTGCACGCGCATCCGTTGGACGCTGAAGCCGACCTCGCCGAGGCTTCCCTGGGTCGGGTCGTCCGGTTGCCATCGGAACCGCGGCTGGACGAACCCGCCGACGTCGATGGCGACGCGGTCGAAGCCCTCGGGGAGCGGCTCGTTCACGATGGGGTAGGCGAACGCCGACGACAGCGCTGCGATCAACCAGAGCATGGGAGACCCTCGGGGACGCGGGAGTGTACCCGATGTGGGCGACGGACTCACGCGACCGCACGTGACGACACGGAACCGTTGCGCGGAATCGCGTTGACGTGCGCGCTGGCGTCGGTGACCCGGAGACATGCGTTGGGTCCTCGGGCTGGTGCTGAAGGTCGCGTCGGCGTCGCAAGACGTCGATGCGGAGGCGTGGCGCACCCATCAGGACGCCGCGGCCAGAGCGGCCGAGGCCGAGCGTCGCGCCGAGCCCGAGGCGGCGCTGGTCGCGTGCGCGGAGGCGATCGACCTGTTGCCGCAGGGACCTCGGTCGATGTGGTGTTCTGAGCGGATCGCCTTCCTGGAGGCGCGACGCGACCCCGACGGCGGCTTTCGCGGCTGGACGGCGCTGGAGCGGACGCGCCGTTCGTTCGCGGACCGGGCGACGCAACGTGCCGAGATCTTGTCGTTGGTCGCAGGGGAGGGTGTCGGCGAGCGGGCGCGGCGCGAGGCGTTTCTGTGGCTCGCCGACGACGCGCTGCTGCGCCTCGCCGACCCCGACGAGGCCGCACGTTGGTCGGGCCCGCTCGCGTCGACGCCCGACCTTCCCGAGGAGGAACGCCGGCGCTACCGCGTCCTGCACGCGCGCGTGCTCGCGGCACGGGGCCAGTGGGAGGAAGCAGCGGCCGTCGAGGCCGACGTCCTCGTCGCACCCGGCGGGCGTCGGCTGTCTCCCGTCGAGACCGCGGCGCGCGATGCGTGGCGCGCGCTGGCGACGCGCGGGGCGGCTGCTTGGACGTTCGGTTTTGCGGTGGTGTCCGTCCTTCGGGGTTTTCGGGGACGGCCTGCGGCGCTGGGGCCAGGCGGGTGGCCCCTTGTGGTCGGTTGGGCCTCGGCGGCTGCGACGGCCCTGTCCTGGGAAGCCTCGAATGACGCCCTTTTTGTCTCCGTTGGTGGCGGCCTCGCTGCCGTCCATGCGCTCGCGTGGCTCGGCGGGTCCGGCCGTGGAGGCCCCGGTTGGTACCGTTTCGGTGCGGTGATCGCGGCGCCGGCGGTGGTCGTGATCGCGTTGGCGTGGCACCAGCGGTTCGAGGAGATCGGGTGGTGATCGACCCCGCGAGCCTGTCGCAGATCCGCCGAGGACACGCC
>JBJONI010000389.1:0-2764 GCA_046051915.1 Pseudomonadota bacterium | reverse complement strand
GGGTTTGCTGCAGTGGTTCGACGTCGACCCGGCGGCTTGGCTTCCGGGCGTCGTGCCGTACGCCCCGTTCGCCGCAGGCTAGCGCGAAGCGGTTCGCGCGGATCCGTCGCCCCGACGCCCGTCGTCAGGCTGCAACGAGCCTCACCGTGCGCGCCACCGCGAGCGCGCCGTGCAGGTAGATCCCCATCAACCACATCGGCACCCCGAAGGCATCGGCGTCGACGTAGTGAAAGAAGCCGGTGTGGGCGTACGCGCCCTCGAACACGGGCCCGAGCAGACCGAGCAGCACCGACCAAGCGACGAGCCGGGGCTGCGCGCTCGTCGGAAAGGTCTGAAGGTGGATCCACCACGTGGCGAGGAAGACGGCGTGCAGCGTCATCGGCCACCCGCCGAACGGACCGCTCCCGATGTAGGCGGCCAGAAACGCCAGCACGCCGAGCGCCGTCGCGCCCAGGCTCGGACGTGGGGCGTCCGACTGCAGGACGGAGCCGGTCACGGTCACGAACACACCGATGCCGAGGAACCCAAGCCACACCTGCCCGGTGGGCTGACCGGGGTAAACGCTGCCCGCGTCGGGCGACGCGTACACCAGCGCGCCGTATGCGACGTGTCCGGCGGCATCGCACACCGTGAGGGCGACCGAGACCAGCAGGGCGTGAAGGGCAGATGCGGCCACGGTGAGGACGCGGGACGACATCATGGCAGGGACTCCGTGGTGGATGCGGCCGGGGGAACGCGGACCTGCCAGCGAGGCCCGACGCGACCGAGAACCCCAACCTGCAAGCCGACATAGACAGGCGTGCTGTCCGACGTCGTCCCGGGGAACGCGCGGACGCTGACGCCGACGTCGACGCGCAGACGTTGGTCGAGCCGTGGTGGACCGACCGCGGGGGAGACGCCGAATCCAACATCGACGCCGGACCGATGGTCGATCGAGCCGTGGGTGCCGGCGAACGATGCCGCAGGGTGCGCCACAAAGTCGTCCCACAGCGATTCATGGTGGTGCGCGAACAACACGCGGGCCCACGTGCCGTAGGCGATGTGCTTTCGAAGACCGATCCCGATGAAACCCACCGTGCGGGTGTCGGACGTGACCGCGCCTTCGGCTCCGACGACCTCGATCGAGAGCGGCGGCAAGTGCACCAACAACGTCGCTTGGCCCAATGCGCCGGCGGCACCGTCCACGCCGACGATCGGGCTCACCCCGAGGCCCACGCTCAGCACGCGGTCGGGTTCCCGACCCAACGAGGCCTCGGGCGCCGACCAAGCCACGCCGAGCGCGAACCACCACCCCGCGATCATGCGTGCCTCCTCGCGACGCTCCCCTACACCGAGCCGCGGGCTATGCAAGGATGGGCAGCCGGAGGTGCGGGGATGGCGATCGATGTACAGGGGTTCGCAGGCGTCCTCATGGTCGCGTTGGCCGGGTGGGCGCTGCTCCGGTCGCGAACCGAGCCGACCGTCGCCAACGCACCGTCCACCACGCCGACGTTACCGCCACGTCTCCGCGACGCCTTCGAGATGCCCAACGGGGCCGACGCGCCCGCTGGGGCGACGGCGCCGGTCTCGCCAGCGGAGGGCGACGACGAGGGTGTCCCGGCCCTGCATCAGGCCGCCGAACGGGGCGACCTCGCCACGGTGCGCGCATTGCTCGACGCCGGCACCCCGGTGGACCTACGCGCCGAAGACGGTGCGACGGCGCTTCACTACGCCGACGGGCAAGCCGACGTCACCCAGTGGCTGCTCGCACGCGGCGCGGACCCCAACGCTGCGGATGACGACGGCGCGACGCCGATCCTGCTGGCCGAGGACCTCGCCGTCGTCGAGGCCTTGATCGCGGCCGGCGCCGACCCGAACCGGCCGGACGGCCTCGGACAAACCCCGCTTCACTTTGCGGTCGACTGGGGAGATGCGCACGTCGAGACGCTGCTCGCAGCGGGTGCGGACCCCAACGCCGCGGACAAGACCGGCGACACCCCCCTCCACTGGGCGAGCCGCTACGCGAGCGTCGCGACCGTCGAGGCCCTCCTCCGCGGCGGTGCCGACCCGCACCGAACCAACCGCAAGGGCCAACGCGGCTACGACGTCGCGGACGACGACGAGAAGCGGCGGTTGCTCGCGGTCTGACGGCAGTCGGCCCCGGGGTTATCCGGGACCCTTGGAGGCCCCATGCTGCCCTGGCTCGCGTTGTTCGCCTGTACGTCGTCCGGCGACCCCCAGATCGCACGCGCCTTCCCCGAAGGGTTCCGGATGGGGGCGGCGACCGCCGGCTTTCAGGTCGACATGGGCTGCCCGACCCGCACCGACTGCGTCGACACCCGCAGCGATTGGTACGCGTGGGTCACCGACCCGAGGATCCTCGAGGAAGAGAGCCTGTACGTCACCGGACAGACGGTCGAGGCGGGACCGGGCATGTGGGAGTTGTTCGAGGAGGACGTCGTGCGGATGCAGGCCGACGGCATGCGCGCGTTCCGGATGAGCCTCGAATGGTCCCGGCTGTTCCCCGACGCGGTGCCTGACGGGACCCCGATCGACGAGATGGACGCGCTCGCCAACGGGTCCGCCGTCGCCCGTTACCATGCCATGTTCGCCGCACTGCGGAATGCGGGCATCGAGCCGGTGGTGACGGTCAACCACTACACCTTGCCGCTGTGGGTCCATGACGGGGTGGCGTGCCACCTCGATCCGGCGACCTGCACCTCGCGTGGTTGGGCGGATCCCGAACTCCTCGTCCCGCGGATCGCCGCGTTCGCGGGCTGGGCGG
>JBJONI010000388.1:0-2622 GCA_046051915.1 Pseudomonadota bacterium | reverse complement strand
AGAAGCTCGGGGCCTACACCACGGATCACCTCAAGCTGAGCGTCAAGCCTGGCATGGACGTCGCCTCGCCGGTGGTCGACATGTGGATCGACCGCGCGAGCGGCAACGTGCTCAAGCGCATCGACTTCGCCTTGTCGGGCAAGAAGATGCGGACGACGCTGTACCCTGAGTACATCAAGAAGTTCTCGCCGTCGAAGAAGGCGGACGTCTACGTGGCGAAGCAGATCCTCATCTACGACGAGGTCGAGAAGGGCAAGAACACGACCATCGTCCTGCGTGACGTGCGGCTCGATCCGCTGGACGACGCCATCTTCACGAAGGCGTGGCTCGAGTCGAAGAGCCGATGACCACATTGCTTTGGTTGGCCGTCTCGGTCGCGCGTGCGGACGAGCCTTCCGGCGAGACCGTGCCCGCCTCCACGGGGGAGAGCGCACCGTCAGACGCGCCGTCGTCCTCCGGATCAGACGCGCGTGACGACGTCTTCGGGGTGCCAGAATCCCCGGGACCAGAGGCGCCACCTTCCGGTGACGACACCCGTGACGACGTCTTCGGCGCGCCCGCGGAGGCTACTGCGCTGCCTGCCGCGCCGCCGGCCGCCGACCAGGGCCTCGCGAGCCAGTTGGCCGCTGCGGACGAGCGCATCGCCATCGGGGGGCGTCTTTGGCTGCGGACGAACTTGAGCGTCCCCGAGGTGGACGACGTCGCGCCGGAGCAGGTGACGGCGTCAAGCCCGAACTTCCTGGACCTTTACGTGGACACGCGTCCCAACGACAGCCTTCGCGCGTACGCGAGCACGCGCCTGTACCACGACTGGTCGGTGCTCTCCGGGGACACGGGCACCTTCGGTGACGAGCGGCAGGTGAGCCGCGTGCTGCTCGACCAGCTCTGGCTGAAGTTCGACGTCGCCCGACGCGTGTACGTCACCGCGGGACGTCAGCGCGTGAAGTGGGGCGCCGGACGGTTCTGGAACCCGACCGACGTGCTGAACCGCCAACGCCTCGACGCGCTCGCGTTCTTCGACGAGCGAACCGGCGTCAGCCTGCTGAAGGTCCACGTTCCTGTCGAATCCATCGGTGCGAACCTCTACGCGGTGGCCGATCTCGAGGGCGTGAACGCCGCCTGGACGCCGGAAGAGCAAGGCGACATGCGGGTCTCTGGACCCGGTGGCGCGCTGCGCGCCGAGTGGGCCGTCGGCCCCGGCGAGTTCACCGCTTCCCTCGGGGCGCGCCCCGGAGGTCCCATGCGCGTGGGCGCGGACGCCAGCGTGGGCCTGGGTTGGTTCGACCTCCGCGTGGAAGGCGCGCTGCGCCACGGTGGCGACGCCCACCGCTGGGAGGGCGCGTTCGACCCC
Source organism: Pseudomonadota bacterium (assembly GCA_046051915.1). GTDB lineage: Bacteria > Myxococcota_A > UBA796 > UBA796 > JBEIFN01. The sequence continues at coordinate 1,271 of JBJONI010000388.1, read as the reverse complement.
ACCACCTTCTCGCTCCCCGAGAAGATCGACCGGGATGACGACTGGATCCCGCAGATCGTCGCAGGGTTGGAAGTGCCCGTTCGGCTGAACGACGAGGACACCCTCAGCCTCGGTGTCGAGGCTTTCTGGAACGACGAGGGCTACGAGGACGCCGAGCTGTACACGTGGCTGCTCGCGTCCGGCGAGTTCCAACCCTTCTACCTGGGTCGGCAGTACGTCGCCGGGTACGCGTTCCTGCAGGGACCCGGCTCCTGGAACGACACCACCTTCACGACGAGCGTGCTCGGCAACCTCTCCGACGCGTCCTGGACGAGCCGGGTGGACGTGTCGACCGTGGTGGCGACGTACCTCTCGCTGAACGCCTTCGTGCAGTACAGCTTCGGTGGGAACGGTGAGTTCCACTACGCCATCGACATCCCGGCGATCCCCGGCGTGCTCGACACGGCGTTGAGCGTCCCGGCGACGCGCGTCGCCACCGGCGTGGGTGCGAGCCTGCGGTTCTGAACGTCGCCGCCGAGCGACGTTCAGGTCGCCAGAAGGTACGCCGTGAACGCGAGCGCCAACGTGACCGGAACCCACACGCATCCCTTGGGCGTTCGGAGCCGTTTCCGGAGCCAGTCAGAGGCGTTCATGGGCCGATCCTATCGCTCTGGCCGACGCTTGACGATGACCGGACCATACGCTATCCGGCCACCTGTTCGATGTGACACCGTTCGGTAGGCGAAAGGATGCCCGCGAACAGTTCCAAAGCCAAAGCTACGGTGACCTCATGGCAAGCAAGCTCTACGTCGGCAACCTCTCCTTCCGCACCACGGACCAGAGCCTCATGGAGGCGTTCTCCTCCGGCGGCCAGCAGATCGTCCGTGCCTCCGTCGTGATGGACCGTGAGACGGGCCGTAGCCGTGGCTTCGCTTTCGTCGAGGTCGCCTCCGACGAGGACGCCAAGGCCGTGATCGCGGCCTGGGACGGCAAGGACCTCGACGGTCGCGCCCTCCGCGTCAACGAGGCGCGTGAGCGTGAGGCGGGCGGTGGCGGCGGCGGTCGTGGCTTCGGCGGCGGCGGCGGTGGTCGCGGCGGCTTCGGTGGCGGTGGCTTCGGTGGTGGCGGTCGTGGCGGCTTCGGCGGCGGCGGCGGCGGTGGTGGCTTCGGTGGCGGTGGCCGCGGTGGCGATCGCGGCGGCTTCGGCGGCGGCGGCGGTGGTGGCTTCGGCGGCGGTGGCCGTGGTGGCGACCGCGGCGGCTTCGGCGGTGGCGGTGGCCGTGACTTCGGCG
>JBJONI010000387.1:0-4572 GCA_046051915.1 Pseudomonadota bacterium | reverse complement strand
CATCAGCACCTACGTGTGGGTGGTGAGCAACCGCAAGCCCGCCGCGCGCAAGGGCAAGGTGCAGCTCATCGACGCGTCGAGCTTCTTCCAGAAGATGCGCAAGAGCCTCGGGAGCAAGCGCAAGGAGCTGTCGCCCGCGCACATCGACGACATCACCCGGCTGTTCGGTGAGTTCCGGGAGGAGACGCGCGACGGCGTGCCCATCAGCCGCATCTTCCGCAACGAGGACTTCGGCTACCGCACGATCACGGTGGAGCGCCCCGAACGGGACGACAAGGGCCGGGTGGTGCTCGGTCAGAAGGGCAAGGCCAAGGGCAAACCCCAGCCGGACGCGAACCTGCGCGACACCGAGAACGTGCCGCTCACCCAGGAGGTCGAGGCGTACTTCCAGCGGGAGGTGCTCCCTCACGCGCCCGACGCCTGGATCGACCACGAGAAGACGAAGGTGGGCTACGAAATACCCTTCAACCGCCACTTCTACGTGTTCAAGCCGCCGCGCCCGCTCGCGGAGATCGACGCCGACCTGAAGGTGGTGACCGACCGCATCCTGGGGATGCTCGGCGGGCTGAGCCGATGAGCACCGGTCTGGCCCTGCCCGGCGACTACGCCGCGTGGCTCGCCGACCTGAAGCGGCGCATCCACGGCGCGCGGCAGCGGGCGCTCCTGGCGGCGAACGACGAGCAGATCAGGCTGTACCACCACATCGGGCGCGACATCCTGGAGCGCCAGGGGCGGCAAGGCTGGGGCGCGAAGGTCATCGAGCGCCTCTCGGCGGACCTGCGGGAAGAGTTCCCGGACATGAAGGGACTCTCCGTGAGAAACCTCCACTACATGAGGCAGTTCGCCGAGGAGTGTCCGGACGCAGACTTTGTGCAGCGCATTGCTGCACGATTGCCCTGGTTCCACGTCGTCACGCTGATCACGCGTCTCAGGACGCCGGAAACACGAGCCTGGTACGCCGAGTGTCCTGTCCCCCTCGCCCCGGTTGACACCGACCAGGCGGAAAATCCCCCCGGCCAGGGCCAAGCAGGAGGTCGGCGCCCCGAATGAGCGCGACGACCAGGACGGCGGCCAGCGGGGCCGGCCCAGCCGGAGACGCCCGCGCGCGCGTGGGGCGTGACGCACACCTTCGCGCCCGTCGGTCGGCGCACCTGAAATGCGTTCGCCGAGCCGACGATCCGCACGATGAAGGAGAAGTGCTTCTGGCTCGCGGACTGGGCCGACGCCGAGGCGCTCGCTGGCGCGCTTCGCGCCTGGGCGGATGCGTTCAACCAGCCCCGGCCCCACCAGGCCCTCCAGTGGGAAGCCCCCGCTGAGCGGCGCCAGGCGCTGATCCGCAGCCTCCCGCGGAAGGCAGCATGGGGACAAGGTTCTCATGCTGTCGGCCGCGGTCCCTCGGGGTGAGAACCTGCCGCGCGCGAAGAGACAAGGCGGGCCGGCCCCGCGCAGCGCGCAGCGCGAGAGGGTGGACGGGCTTGCTGGTGCGCGGTGGCAGGTGGACGGGTGGCGCGGCGATCGGAAGCGGATTTGCTGGGCGGCGGGTGGCAAGCTACGAGGGGAACCCTACAGTCGATAGGTTACAGCCACGGCGCGCTGTCCAAGAAACGGAATGAAGCTCATTTTTGGGTCCTGATCTCTGCGCGGCCCGCACGCGCCGCGCGCATAGGCCGCGTGCAGGAGCTGGCACCGGGATGCCCCACGACTACGACATCGCGGCCCGGCTCCTCGCCCTCGTCGATGACGTCGACGCCGGCAGGCCCCTGCGGCTAAAGGATATCCAGGACCGCTTCGGCGTCGATGCCGCCTGCGCCTCGAACTACCGGAAATGGATCGCGGAGCGCAGGGATCTCGTCGAGTCTCGCGAGGGTCGCAACAAGGTCTGGCACCGGAGGCCCGACGCCGATGGGCGGCCGGAGGCTGTGGCCCGAGCCGCAGCGCTCTCGTTCTCGGTTGCGGCGCTGGCCGAGCTGGACGGCACGCCCCACTATAGGGGCCTTGTGGCCCTCGCTGACGAGGCCCGACTCGCATTGCCCGATGGAGTTCGCCCACGCCTCGCTCGCATGACCCGCAACTTCCAAGTCCGGGTCGCCCATCGGAGCCGGAACCGGGACCGAGAGAAGTGCCTCGCCACGGCAATCCTCGCCGTCGAAGAGCGCCGGGTTTGCGCGCTTCGCTACGAGAAACGGACGGGCCAGCGGGAACGGTACACCATCGAGCCCTGGGGCCTCCTCATGTACCGCGACCGCCTGCTGCTCGTTGCGGGCAAGCGCGTAGACGGCGAGCGCTTGCCGCGACGGCGCTTCTTCGACCTCGACGGTGTGCTGGACCTGCAGATCATCGAAGGCGAAGGCCGCTTCACAGAGCCGGCAGACCGCCACACCGACTATGACGCCATCTTCAGCGACTACATCGGCATCTACTGCGACACGGGGGAGCCGGTGGAGGACGTCGTGCTGCACATCCGCGGGCGTCATGCGGTCGCGATGCGTCAACGGCAGGCCCACGTTTCGCAGCAGCTTCGAGAGCTCGACGGAGAGTGGGCCGAGGTGCGATTCAGGGTGGTCGCGTGCAAGGACTTCAAGGCCTTCGTGCTGTCGATGCTGCCCGACGTGAGGATCATGGAGCCCCGGTCCCTCGTCACCTGGCTGGACGAGGTCATTGCGGCCTGCCAGCTACGCTGACCAATTCGAATCGGATCGATGAACGCCAGAACGATCCGCGCCAGGGGCTCCAGCGAGGTCCGTCACCACGGTCTCCGATTCGGGTTCTACGCTGTTTGCATCCTCTTCTTCTGGAGACCACCATGGACCAAGCCTGGGGCTTCGTTCTCGACGTCCACGACGGCGACACCTTCACCCTCGACATCAGCTCCGTCCGCAAGGATAACGCCTACGTCTACAACGACATTGAGCGTGTCCGGCTGCGCTCTGTGACCGCGCCGGAGCTCCACGAACCTGGGGGCCCTGCTGCGCGCGACAAGCTCCGCCGGGAGATCGGTGGCCGGCGGGTCCGCGTCGACATCTACGGCCGCGACACCTACAGGCGCCTGCTCGCGGACGTCGACCCCAACCCTACGTGGGGGCAGACATGAGCCATCCGCTGTACGGCGATCTTGGGCAGGTCTGGCGACAGACCCATGGCCACTGCCACCTCTGGCACGACCCGGTCGATGTGGAGACCGACGGCTACGTCGACGTCTTCGGCCCGGATGCCGCGACCGCGGACCACCTCGTGCCGCAGTCGCACGGGGGCGACGATCACCATGACACCCTCCTGCAGGCGCACCTCGGCTGCAACGCGTCTCGGGGTACAGAGGACGTCGAACTGGCGCGCTACCGCGTCGCCGGGTCAGTAGATGCCCCCCTTTCCACTCGCGAACGGGTCGGGCTCGGAGCGCTGGTGACCGGGCTCGGCGCCCTTGTGGGCGGAGCCTTGACCGCGAAGCCCGACGAACAGGGCCGCAAGCAACTCAACTCCGCCGGCGCATGGGTCGGAGGCGGGATCGGCCCGCTCCGTGTCTGTGCAGCTCTCACCTGACAACGAGGATCCTCATGGCGAAGAACACCGGCAAGGGCCACCGCATCGGCTCCGTCAACGACCGCACGCAGACGCAGACGCCTTCGGGCAACTGGGTCAAGCGCGACACCGACACGGGCCGCTTCATCGACCAGAAGCAGAGCAGTGAGCCCTTCAAGGGCGTGGCGAAGGAAAAGGACAGGCGACGGGACTGATTGCCTGGGCCCTATCGGCGCGGCGGGTCCGGGGCCGCTTCACCTCCGCCGACTCCACAATCACCCGATGTTGCCCCCATTGCTCGTACGGCGGGCGGAATAGACAATGGAAGCGGATTCGCTCCCTCAATGGCGCGTGACCGCCATCACGGAGAACGAGAAAGCGAGCGAACGGGCCGCTGAGCGTGCTCGGCCGCCCTGGCCAGTCGCAGAACTTGACCCTTCGCGAGATCAGCGCTATCTAGACGGTCTAGACAGGAGCGCCCGCATGTCGACCGCTTGGCAACTTCAGGACGCCAAGAACCGCTTCAGTGAGGTGGTCGAAGAGGCGCTGCAATCCGGCCCGCAGACCGTGACTCGCCGAGGCGAACCTGTCGTGGTTGTCGTCGCCATCGACACTTGGCGCCGTGTCACTGGGTCTGCGCCCAGCTTCAAGGCGTTCCTCCGCTCGGCTCCGCTCGACGGGGTTGACCTGTCCCGTGACGTCGGCGAGCGTCCCGACGTCGTGCTCCCGTGATGCTGCTCGACACCTGTGTGGTCTCGGAGCTGGCCAGACCGGAGCCTGATCCCAGGGTTCTGGCTTGGTTGGACTCGGTGAATGACGCCGCGTTGCGGGTCTCGGTGCTCACGCTGGGCGAGATCAAGAAGGGCGCCGACCTGTTGGAGGGGGGGCCAAGGAAGGTCCGCGTCGAGGCCTGGCTGGACGAGCTGCGCGCGACCTTTGCCGACCGGATCCTCCCTGTCGATGAGGCGGTCGCTCTACGATGGGGGGCGATCAGCGCGGCTTCCCGTCGCGCTGGCCGCGTGAGGCCGGCGATCGACTGTCTGCTCGCAGCCACCG
>JBJONI010000386.1:0-2718 GCA_046051915.1 Pseudomonadota bacterium | reverse complement strand
ATGGGGATCTTCTGGCGTGAATCGCTGTTGGCGCTGCTCCTCGACCAGCTCCGCAAGGCGAACGAGGCGCTGCAGCGGGCGGAGCAGGCGGCCGATGACGCATCGTTGGTCGAGGCCTTGTCGGGCGTCGAGGGCGCAAACCACGCCGGTTCCAGCACCGATCGCCCCTGACGCTGGACAACCGCCGGGATTTTCGGTACACCAGACGTCCGGGCACGCCACCGCGTGCCGAGGGAGCCGCGCCGGTGAAGTTGACCTTCTGGGGGGTCCGAGGCTCGATACCTTCGCCAGGACCATCGACGGTCCGGTACGGCGGGAACTCCTCGTGCGTCTCGATCGCGGCACCGGGCGCACCGACGCTCGTCTTCGATGGGGGCACCGGCGCGCGCGCGCTGGGGGGATCGCTGGTCGCCCAGGCCGAGTCAAACGATGGAGACGTCCGCGACGTCGTCTTGTTGTTCACGCATCTGCACGCCGACCATGTCCTCGGCTTTCCGTTCTTTGCGCCGATCTTCGCCCCGGGCTGGCGCGTTCGCGTCGGCTTGCCGGCCGCCGATGTGGCGGAGGTCCAAGAGCGCCTCGGCCGGTTCATGAACGGCGTCCTCCATCCGTTGCGGCTCGCGGAATTGGGTCGGCACCTCGAATTCTTGGCCGTTCAACCTGGTGCGCCGTGGGACATCGGCCCTTGGCGTGTCGAAGGGATCCGGCTCGCCCATCCGGGTGGGTCGGTCGGCTACAAGGTGGTTGGCGCAACGGCCTCGGTGGCCTACCTCACGGATTCACAGCCGTTGGCGCCGCCGGGCGCGGGGGTCGCCGCGGGCCTTGAGCCCACGAGCGCGGAGGCGCGGTTGATCGCGTCGATCACTGGGTTGGACGTCGTGATCTTCGACACGATGTACGAGTACGACGAATACCTGACGAAGATGGAGTACGGCCACGCCTACCCCGAATACGCGCAGGCGTTGTGCGCGGCAGCGGGCGTCAAGGTGCTCTACCTGTTCCATCACGCGCCGGACGCCAGTGACGACGTCTTGGATGCGCGCGCGGCACGGTTTGCTGGCGCCACCGGGCCTGAAGTCCGTGTGGCGCGTGAAGGCGAGACGATCTCGCTCTGAGCGGGTCACGTTCGCGAGGCGTCCCGGTGGTGGACGGGACAGGGGCGTTCCCACCGTGTGTGGCGTTCAGCGCTCCGGCTTGCGAGCCTTGTAGACCTTGATCGTCATGTCTTCCGGTCGCAGCGCGGTCGCAGGTGGCGGCTGCGTCACGGCCGGCGTCGGCGGGACGGGCGGTGCCGACGGCGGGGCGTCGGGGCCCTCGGGCGCACCGGGGCGGACCACGAGCGTTCGCGTGCCGGGGCTCGACCGGAAGGCGCGCGTGATGGTGGAGCTGCCCGTTCGGCCCGACGATGGCGCGGACGTCGCCACGATCTCGGTCGTCGTCACGGGCACCACCACCTCGACGGGCACGGTGTACGTCCCGACCAAACGGGCTTCCGAAGCGCCTTCGAAATTGGGCAGCTTGTGCCCGACGGCGGCAAGGGCGGCCGCTTGCGCCCGCGCGACCTCACCCGGCACGAAGCTGTTCGCCTCGCCCGCCTCGAGCGCCTTCACGGCCGCGTCACCACCTGTCGCCTCGAACAGGAGGTCATCCACGGCGCGTGCAACATCGGGTCGGTACTCACGCACAAGTTCGCCGACGTTGCCTTCCATCGCGCGGGTGACCACGAACACGCGACGCGCCCACATGTCGACCAGCGGCGCGTCCACCGTTTCCAACCGGCTCGCCGCCACCGCTGCGGAGGCCTCGAGGAGGAGGTCGGCACCCAGATGATCGGCGACCGTGCCCTCCCCGAGCAGATCGAGGGCGACGTCCTGCATCGATCGCGCGCCGGCGTCGGCCAAGTAGCGCTCGAGCCGCGCCTCGATGCCGCCGGGCGCGGCGAGGTTCCAGGTGGCGGTCCCGTTGGTGGGCAGGCGCCCCTGGAAGTGAACGAGGAGGGGCTCAAACTCTTGGAAAGAATTGGCCACTGCCGCGGTGAGGCGTGACTGGTGGACCTCGTTGAAGCAATACCAGACGGTGCGGTACAGCGTGGCATGGTCGAGCGAACGCTGCATCGCATCGTCCACGGTACGCAGCGCGTCGGCGCACTGCTCGTCGCGGACCTGCCGGATCGCTTGGGCCTGCGCCGGCCCGCGCGGCGCAGTGTCGGCGTACCTTGTGGCGATCGCCGGCGGACGGGTCGGCGCGGTCGGGATCTCGGGGTCGAAGAAGGCGCCTTGCGCTTCCGCGCTGGCGTCATGGATGAGGTAGGCAAGGCTGGACGGCCTGGCCGGTGTCCGCGTCGCGTCGAGGCTGCGCAATGGGCGAAGCGGCTTGCTCGGGGCGCCAGCCGCGGCGCCGCCGGCGCTCGGCGGCGGAGGTGGCGAACTGGCGGGACCGGTCGTCGGGCCGGGCGGTGGGGCCGAGGGGGCGACGCTGGCGCCTGCAGGCGTGGGATCAGGAGGTGTCGGCTCGGACCCCGGCACCAAGGGTGGCGTCGTCGCCGCTTCGGTGGCCTGCGGCGGCGTTGGCGCGGCCTCGTCGCTGGGCGCGGCCTCGTCGCTGGGCGCGGCCTCGTCGGGTTTGGGCGCCTCGGTGGGGTCGGCGGCAGGCTCCGGCGCCGTCATCGGGTCTTGCGATGCGGCGTCTGCCGCGACCGGTGCCTCGCCGGGCGGTGGC
>JBJONI010000385.1:0-3552 GCA_046051915.1 Pseudomonadota bacterium | reverse complement strand
GAGGACGAGCGGCAAAGCCAAGCCGAGCGTTCGCGTACGGTTCATCGGTTCCCCACCGTCGCGACGACCTCAAGGAAGCGCGGGCTCGTCGGATCGAGGTCGATCCAAGCGAGGCTGGACCCGACGTCGGCCGCGCGGACCTCCCCAAGGTAATTGCCCACCACCGCGTACCGGCCATCCGGGGTGACGCGGACCACGTGCGGGTTCTCGCCGACGTGGTCGATCCAGGCGACCTCGGCCCCGAAGGCCCCCAGCGAGAGGTCGATCACGCTGACGGCGTTCGCGCGGAAATGCGTCACGAGCAACAAGTCGAGCCCGGGCACGTACGCCATCCCCGCACCCCCGATGCCCGCGTACGTCTGCTCGCCGGCGTCATCGGTCAGATCGCGCAACGCGATCGCGCCGATCGCCGTCTCGTCGAGGATCTCCGCCCGGTCGTCATCGACCACGCCCTCCAGGTCGACGACGACGACGGCGTCGGGCTCCCGGGCCGTCAAGAACAGCCGATCCCGCGCGGTGTCGAGCCACACGTCTTGAAAACCGAGCTGGCCGGTCGTCGACTGGACGCGAAGGACCGTTTCGATGTTCAGGTAGTTGCGATCGGGCGCACCGGGCGTGGAGTCGTCGCGCAGATCCACGGCGATGACTCCCGGATAAATCTTGCTGACGAGGTACAACAAGCCCCGTCCGTCATCCCACACGCTGGCCGCCGGCCCATCCGTAGCCAAGCTCGCCACCGAGCCCGGGAGGGCGACGCCGTCCACGGTCTGACCGAGGTCGATCACGCTGGTCCCCGGCTCGCCACGGAGCGAGTCGAACGCGAAGCGGTCCCCCACGGTCGGCAACGCAAGATCGGGGAAGAACCCATCCTCATGCAGCCAAGCGAGCGCGCCGCGCCACGTGGTGCCGTCGATGCCGGAGAACATCCACGCCCCGCACGCCGCTTGCACGCCGGCGGCCGCCAAAGCGACGGGAGAACGAACCCCCGCAGCGGCAAAGGTATCGGGGATCCCGCCGAGCAACGCCGTCTCGGCACCCGAGAACGGCTCACTCCGCCGCTCCCAGCCGCCCGCGAGATCGTCCCAAGCGACGCCGATCGCCCAGTTCGCGCCATCAAAGCCCGCATACATCAGGCCCCGACGCCCGCACTCGAACGGGACGGGGTCGCGGACGCCCGAGTCATCCCAAGCACCGGGGTCACCGGGCGCCAGCAGCACCCCATCGCCTTCGACGCCGGGGTCCGGCGTCCACGTCACACCGCCGTCCGACGTCGTGGCACGGCCGATCTGCCAGCGGCTGCCGTCATACCCACTGAACCAAAGGGCATCGCCCGCGACGGCATGGGGGATCAGCCCCTCCGCGGCCATCGTCGGCGGCGCAGCCATCGCCGACAACGCGCGCGGCGTCACCCGCCACTGGCCGTTCCCCCCATCGACGTCGACGTCGGCCGCCGCGAGTTGCGCAACGCCGGCTGCATCGCGGACCCCGGCGTACAACACCCAGCCCGACCCCTGGGGCGCCAAAACCGGCGACTCCGCGCCGCCCGCGTTGCCCGCCGAACCGAGCGGCCAGAGATCGGCCTGCACCTGACGCCACCCGCCGAGCGCGGGACGGAACGCGCCGATCGACGGCGTTCCATCCGAGCCCCACACCGTCCCAACCACTGTGGTGGCGCCGAGCACCTCGACCGCGCTGCCGGGCTCAAAGCCCAACGCGGCCGCATCGCCGATCGCCGCCAACCCCACCTGCGCGCCGCTGGCGAACGCAAGCTGGAACCCAACCGTGGGCTCGGCCGACGGCGTGGCGTCGCGCACCGGCTCACCCAACAACCCACGGTTGAGCCCCTCGACGCGCCAACCCGCATCCGGCACGAGTTGGACCGCAGCACGCGGCGGACGCGCCGTGCCCACGGGCTCCTCGGTGTCGTAGAACCGCACCGGAGGCGACCAACGACGGCCATCCGGGCTCTCCGAGGTGCCGAACCACCAAGACCCCTCGTGAGCGAACGCGGCGAGCATCGTGTAGCGCCCGCCACGCCAGACGACCCAAGGCGCCCCGGCGTCGGAGACGACGTCGACGGGCTCCGACCAGCCCGCAAGGCCGTCGTCGCTGGACGCGAGCGCGATCGACCAACGGGCCCCGTCCCAATGGCTCACCCACATCCGGACATCGTCCGAGAGCGGGTCGAGGAAGATCGACGGCTGGGCCAGTCCGTGTGCCGGATCGCTCGGGGTCAACACAGCGTCCGCGGCCGGCAGGAACGTGACGCCGTCGCTGGTCAGCGCGTAGCCGATCGACGTCCCCGCCTCTCCGTCGTCCACCGTGGACTGGCCGTCGTAGTACAGCACGACGCGCTCACCGAGTCCGACCACCGCCGTCCCGCCGAGGGCCGCAGACCAAGGCGCAGACGTGGTGAGCACGGGGCTGGCCGACGCGATCCACACGCCCGCGGAGCCATCGGTTCCCGTCGCCCAGACTTGGTTGCCCGACGCGACGGTCATCCCGAGCGACACGCCGTTGTCGGTGATCCAAGGGTCTCGCAGCGAGGGAAGGCCAAGGTCGGACGCCAACACCTCGGCCCCAAAGGCCGCGGGCGTCCAAGGCGCGGGACCGCCACCGCCGCTCGACCACCGCGCGAGATCAGGGCCCTCGGGGAGCCAAGCCCGCAAGGTGCCGTCCACGCGAGACGCCGTCCAAGCGTCCTCGACCGTGATCTCGCGGCCGTCGATCACGGTCGCGACAAGCTCCGCTCGACTGCCAGACCCGTCGACGTCGTCAAACAGGGGCGGCGTCACGAGGCTCGTCGGATCCGGGTCGAACAGCCGCGGTACCCCGTCGAGCTCGACCACCGCGATGCTGACGTCCGACGGCGACACGACGTACGCGCGGTCGCCGAGGATCTGCACATCAAAGGGATCTTGGCGCGTCGTCAAGAACGGCGCGTCGGTCCGGAGGGCGGGTGCCGTAGGATCCGACACATCGACGAACCAGACCGGGTCGGCCGTCGACGTGGTCAGCGCGTCCGCGGATTCCCGACTCGGGATGACGAGCTGCTCGCGCGCGGCGTCCCAGCCGATGCGGCTCGCGAACGGCGGCAGGTCCAACGCCCCCACCGCGAGGGTGTCGATCGACGGCGTGGCGTCCATCTCCGGATCGAGGCGCGAGGGATCGAGGAGGACGACCGAACCGGAACGGAAGTTGCGGAACGGGTCGGCGTTCGTGATCGCGAGGAAGTCCTGGCCCTGCACGCGAACGAACTTGAGGTCGGCAGGACCCGCCAGACACGATCCAATCCCGACCTCGCCGAACGCGTAGACCCCGTCGGGGGGCTCGGAGCATGCGCCCATGTCGGGTCCGCGCCCGCGGGGCTGGACGCAGGCCGACACCCAGAGCGGGAGCGACAGAACGATCGGGAGCGGCTTGAGGCGCGGTGCGTACATCGGCGAGCATGTATCCCGTCCGCGCCCCTGCTGCCCTGACGCGCGGCGGTTAGAAGGCGCGGGCGGAGGGAGCGATGCAGATCCAAACGATCGGGGTGGTGGGCGCGGGGCA
>JBJONI010000384.1:0-3038 GCA_046051915.1 Pseudomonadota bacterium | reverse complement strand
ACGACCGACTCGATCTGAGCGTAGTCGAAGGCGTCGTCGACCAAGCGGAACTCGAGGATCGCTTGCGTGCCGATCGCGTCGATCGCGCCCTGCGCGTCCTTGACGCCCGGCAGCTGGATGTTGATGCGGCCACCCGGCATCTGCACGATGCTCGGCTCCTTGACGCCGGTGCTGTCGACGCGCTTGCGCAACGTCTCGAGCACCTGCTCGACGGCCTGCGACCGGATCTGCTGATCCACCGCGTCGGTCAGTCGGAAGACGTGCCACTCCGTGTCGTCCTCGCGCACCGACGACTCGTACTCGTACTCACGGGTCACCCCCGTCAGCCACGCCTTGAGCGCCACCAGGTCGGGCGTGCCGAACCGAAGTCCAGGCCGCGACCGGTCGCGCTGAATCTCGAGCGAAAGCCCGTCCCGGGCAGCTTGGTCACGAAGCGCCGTCCGATCGCGGGCGACCTTGGTAAACACGGCCTCGTCCTGATCGACCTGCAAGGTCAGGTCGATGCCCCCCTGCAGATCGAGCCCAAGGTTCAGCTTGGCGGAGGGAAGCAAGGCCTTCCACCCGGTGACCGCCGCCGGCGCGGCCGCCTCCGCTTCGGGAGCCACGGTCTCGGCAGGGGCGACGTAACGAATGAGCGCCTCGGGCAGCTTCGGGGTCCCGAGCGCAGCGCGGACCGTCGCCTGGCGTTCCGGCGCCGCGCCCAACGGACGTACCGCGCCTTTGGCATCGACGCGCGCCACGAACACGCCGTCGAGCGCGACGAGCGCGCCCTCCTTGGGCCACGATCCCGACGCCGTGGCCGTGCCCGTCTCGGCGTCGAAGGCCGTCCACGTCACCGACAACGGCGCAGCTCCGGCGGCGGGCTTCGCCCCGTCGAGCGCCGCGTTGCCCTCGACATCGTCGGCCGCAGCCAACGCACCGCCGTCCACCGCCCCCGCGCCGTAGAGGGCGACATCCCCCTGCGCGAGCAACAGACCCGCGACGGCTTCCTTGTCGACGCCGGCGCGAACCGTCACTTCGACGCGCGCCCCCTCGGCCTGCACGCCGTCGACCGCGAGACCGGCAGCCGCAATGCGGGCAGACGCCGCGGCGACGGTCGCCTCGTCGGCCGTGCCATCGGATGCCTGCAGCCACACGGCGAGCGAGGGCTCCTTCTCGGCCTTCTGCGTCGAACTCGCGACGACCGCAGACGCCGCATCGTCCCCAAGGATCGAAGGCAGCAGCGCCCAGATCGACCCGAGCACGAGGCCGAGGACGGCGAACAGACGAACCCAGTAGCCACGTTCCATGGGGGACCTCAGGCGGACGCCGGCGCCGCAGCGCCAGCCGGAAGCTTACGGGCGATCGAGCCCTTTTCGACCGTGACCTCGACGCCGCGCGCCAAAGCGAGGACCACCGTCCCCTCGGCCACGGCGAGGACCGTACCGTGCAGACCACCGGCCGTGACCACACGATCATCACGGACCAACGCCGCGATCATCTTTGCATGATCATCCGCTTCCTTCTGCTGCGGTCGCAGGATGAGGAAGTACATGACGCCGAACATGGCGGCCATGGGGAGAAGGCCGGACAAGCCATCCATCGGGGTATCCTCGCCGGCGCAAGGGCCGGGTTCAGGCGGTCGGGGGCGGTCGGGGGCGGTCAGGGCGGTCGGGGGCGGAGGGAACGGCCGCGTGGCCGCGTCCGCGTCGTCATGATCGAACGGCTGGGCCCGCCTGTTGGCAGACCTCGCGTCGGGCCCCTTTAATCGCTGGGAACCCGATCGGCTAGACCCCCGGTGACACCCGGGCACCGCCCGCCGCGCGCGTCAGGCTCGACGCCGTCGCACGCGCGGCCAACGCGGCGAACGCGACGCGGTCCTGCGCGACGATCGCCTCCCGCAGACGGCGCATCAGGTCTTGGTAGAACCACAGGTTGTGCAGGGTCACGACCCGCGCGGCAAGCACCTCGTCGACCGCGAACCCGTGGCGCAGAAAGCCGCGTGACGTCGCGTCGCCGGGGCTACCTGGACTGCCCGGATCGAGCGGGCCGGCGTCGTCGGCATATGCCGCGTTCTTCAGGTTGATCCGCCCCTCGCTGGTATAGGCTTGCCCGTGACGACCGGCCCGGCTCGGGAGCACACAGTCAAACAGGTCCATGCCCCGGGAGATGGCGGCGACGAGGTCGACGGGGTGGCCGACGCCCATCAGGTAATGGACCTTTCCCCGCGGCAGATGGGGCGCCGTCGCCTCGATCATCTCGACCATACGCGCGTGGCCCTCGCCCACGCTCAGCCCGCCCACCGCGTATCCGTCCAGGTCCAACGCCGCGAGTTCTTCGGCGTGCGCCGCGCGAAGATCGGGAAACATGCCGCCTTGCACGATGCCGAACAGCGCGGTGCGGTCGGAATGCCGGCGCGCCGCCTCGCAGCGGTGCAGCCACCGCGTGGTCCGAGCGGTGCTCGCCGCGACGGCCGCGCGGTCGCGGTCCTTGTCGATGCACTCGTCCAAGGCCATCGCGATGTCGACGCCGAGGGTCTCCTGAATCTGCACCGCCACTTCCGGGGTGAGGTCGCGCAGGGTCCCATCGACCACCGATCGAAACCGGACGCCCTGCTCATCGATCCGCGCATGTTTCGCCAGAGAAAACGCCTGATAACCGCCAGAATCCGTCAAGATCGGGCCGTTCCATCCCATGAACGCATGGATGCCGCCCAGCCGGGCCACGCGGTCGTGTCCAGGCCGCTCCCAGAGGTGCAGCGTGTTCGAGAGGATGATCTGCGAGCCGACTTCGGCGAGGTCCCGACCGGAAACACCCCGAACGGCACCGCGCGTGCCGACGGGCATGAACGCCGGCGTCGGCACATCGCCGTGCGGCGTATGGAGGATCCCCGCGCGCGCGCCGTCCAGGCTCGCGACCTCCTCAAACCAGCAGCATCGCGTCGCCATACGAAAAAAACCGATAGCCGCCGTCGATGGCGGACGTGTAGGTTCGCAGCAGGCGTTCACGCCCGATGAAGCACGCCACGAGCATCAGCAAGCTCGACCTGGGCAAGTGGA
>JBJONI010000383.1:0-2857 GCA_046051915.1 Pseudomonadota bacterium | reverse complement strand
CCATAACGTCTCCTCCGAGACGGTGAACGCGTGCCACGACGACTTCGTCGCCTTCCAACGCCTGCCGGAGCACGCCAAGCAGCCCTACAACCGCCCCGACATCTGGTACCAGCGCGGTTGGACGCCCCCCAACACCGAGGCGGCCGTCGTCGCGGGTGGCCAGAAGGACTTCAAAGAGTGTTGGTTCTCGGCCCCGCTGGCTGGGGATCCGCGAGCCACCGAGTGGTACCCGGAGCTGTACCCGGACAACCTCGAGGTCGCCGAGGTGCCTTCGTTCGCTGGGCACCACCGCGCCGTCGGCACCGGCCTCCACGGCGTCGGCGAGCAGCTCCTCGCCGGCTGCGAGCGCGCGCTCGGCCTCGACCACGGGACCTTTCAAGCGTTCATCGAGGGTGCCGCCCACGTCACACGCAGCTTGTTGTACTTGCCGGTGACCGACGCCGACATCGCCAGCGGCATCCTGTGGGGCGAAGAGCACACCGACTTCAACCTGCTCACGGTGCTCGCCGGTGGCCGGTTCTACGACCCTACCTGGGCACCCGCGGCCAAGCCTGATGACCGTTCGGGGCTGTACCTCCGTACCCGCCCGACGGCGGCCCACCCGCGGGGACGCATGGTGCCGGGACGCGCGCCGGCGGGACACCTCGTGGCGCAAGTCGGCCAACAACTTGAGATTCTGACGGGCGGTGTCTTCCTCGCCACGCCCCACGTGATCAAGACGCCCGCGACGCCGGGCTGGGCCCGCACGAGCATCGCCCACTTCGTCCACGTCCATCCCGAGCGGGTCTTGCGTCCGCTCGACGCGTTCCTCACGCCAGAGTCGGTACAGGCGTACCGTCCGCCCGTCCTCGCCGGGACCTACGCGCTCAAGACCCTCGTCGACATCAGCCTCGCCCCGAAGGAGACGCTCAACCGCCTCGGGTACCGGCACTACGGTCGACTCGCGGACATCCGCGCCGACGGAGAGTGGTAGGGGCAAAAGGCGCGGCGCAGCCGAGGCCGCGCCGTCCCGTGCTGGCAAGCCCGTCGGCGATCAGCGACGGCGACGAACCGCCGCAGCCAACAGCGCGAGGCCGAACCAGGCCCTCGACGTCCCGCCAACCGCATCGCACCGCGCCTCCGCCCCGCCGCCGCGGATTTGGTAATCGCAGAGGTCGCCGGTTCCGTCCTGGTCCGCGTCGTCCTGCGCCGCATTGGACTGGCTCGGGCAGTTGTCGCAGACATCCCCCAACCCGTCGGCGTCACGATCCTGTTGATCCGGGTTGAAGCGATCGACGCAGTTGTCGATCACGTCCCCGACGCCGTCGGGGAGCGGGATGAGCTGGTCGACCTCGTTCTTCCCGAAATCCGAGTCTTCTTGGGACGGGTTGAAGACTTCCACCGCGTTGTCGCAGAGGTCCCCGACCCCGTCGACGTCCACGTCCGCCTGATCGGCGTTCGGGAAGTCCGGGCAGTTGTCACAGGTGTCACCGACCGCGTCGCCGTCGCCGTCGTTCTGAGGACCGGCGGCCAGTGGGCAGTTGTCGCAAGCATCGGGC
Organism: Pseudomonadota bacterium; assembly: GCA_046051915.1. GTDB lineage: Bacteria > Myxococcota_A > UBA796 > UBA796 > JBEIFN01. The sequence continues at coordinate 1,319 of JBJONI010000383.1, read as the reverse complement.
TGACCGTCGTTGTCCACGTCGGTCTGCAGAGGATCGGGGTCGAACTTGCAGACGTCGCACAGGTCACCGACGCCATCCGCATCGCTGTCCTTCAGGTTCTGGCGACCGTCTCCCGGACACAGGTCACACGCATCCCCGAGCGGGTCAGGGTCCGAGTTGGCCTGATCCGGGTTCGGCGTGTTCGGGCAGTTGTCGCAGACATCGCCGACGCCGTCGTTGTCCGCGTCGGTCTGACCCGCGTTGAAGTCGTTGATGCAGTTGTCACAAGCGTTGCCGACGCCATCGGGCTGCAAGCCCTCTTCGGCGCCGGTGACGCCGCCATCGGCCTGGTCCGGGTTGTAGACGTCGTAGCAGTTGTCGCAGACATCCCCGGTCAGGTCGTAGTCCCCGTCGTCCTGGTTGGCGTTGGGGATACGACCGCAGTTGTCGCAGTCGTCGCCCACCTTGTCGCCATCCTGATCCATGCCCATGTCCTCGATCGTCGGGCACACGTCGCAGACGTCGCCCGCGCCATCACACTCGATATTGCGCTGATCGGGGTTGTAGTTCTGGGCACAGTTGTCGCACGTAGGACCCACTTGGTCCGGGTAGGGCGTGCCGTCGTCCGGCAGCACCCGCGTCGGTGAGTCTCCCAAACCGTCCGCGTCTTGATCCTGACCCGACACCTCGTACTCGCACCCAAAAACGGCGTAGTCGAAGTACCAATCTTGGTTCCGCGTCGCGGGGTCGACCCCGTCACACTCCGGCTCCAGCGGATCGATCCCACCCTCGTACTGCTCGTCCACGCCGTTGCAGTTGAGGTCCTGCGTGATCAACGTGTTGAAGCACGTCGTCGTCTGACCGATCGACCAAAGGACCGCGCTCGTCATCAACTGCGCGCCCTGCGTCGTCGGGATCGGGTCCGAGCCGTCTGGCGGGTAGAACACGGCATCCCAGAACTGCGCAGCCGGCGGGTAGTACGGCGCGAGCAAGTTCGAAGGCGGGAAGAAGTTCAGGGCCACCACCCGCCCGGCGCTGGGTTCCGAGACGGCGACCAACGGCTCACCGTTCTCCCAACGGGCCAGCAGCTCCGCGCCCGGCGCCACCTGAACGCCGGCCGAGTGGAACGACCCGGGGCCACCATAGAAGTTGACGACGTTGAGGAACACCTCATGCGTCCCGTACGGCCGCACCTCTCGGATCATCCGCTGTGGGCCAGCCACACCCGAATCGGCGCCGTTCAAGGTGAGCGGCACATAGCCGTCGCTGGCGAGGCGTCCGCCGAGGTTGTGGCCGTTCGAGAACGCGTACGCACCGATCACCAAGCCGCCGCCACCGTC
>JBJONI010000382.1:0-2989 GCA_046051915.1 Pseudomonadota bacterium | reverse complement strand
GAGGCGCGCGGTGGCGCGGCCTTGTTGTCGGCAAACCTGCCGATCGTTCTCGCTACGCCCCTCGGCGGACCGCTCGGTGACCTCACGCTCTCTTGCATCTCCGACACCGACCGGCTCGACGAGCTCTCCTTCGATCTGCCCGTCGGCGCCGGTGACGAGCGCGACGACGGCCGCCGCCTGCTGGGTCGGGACCTTGCGTCCTGTCTCGGCACACCCCGGCCTGACGGGCCCTACAGTGCGACCCACCTCCAAAGCGTCCGTGCGCTCCCGATCCTGCCGCTTCGAGGCTACTTCACCGGTGCGATCGACCTGATCTTTCGTGCGCCGATCGAGGGTCGGATGCGTTGGTTTGTCGCGGATTACAAGACCAACGTCCTCGGCGAGCGGGGCGCGGACGGGCGGACCCTCGCGAGCCGTCCGTCGCATTACGGCCCCGCGGGCATGACGGCGGAGATGTGCAAGAAGCACTACGATCTGCAGTACACGCTCTACCTGCTCGCGCTGCACCGGTTCCTTCGCCTGCGTCTTCCAGGTTACGACTATGATCGCGACATGGGAGGCTCTTATTACCTTTTCGTGCGCGGGATGCTGGGGCCCGACACCGCACCCGGGCATGGTGTGTTCTACGACCGTCCCCCTCGCGCTGTGATCGAACGTCTTGACGGCTTGTTCGCGACGCCGCCGGCGGAGGGACCGTCATGATGCTCCCTACCTTGTCCACGCCGGGGCTACGCGACCGCCTCGTCCCGTTCATCGAGGGTGGGCTGGTCGGCCTTGCCGCCGCGCACGCCGTCGATGCGTTGCTGGGGCTGATGGCGCGCGCGGGCCGTTTGCAGGCGGACGCGGCCAACCTCGATGCCGCGTTGGCGGTCGCCGTCGCCCTGCACGCGCCGTCTCTGGGCCACACGGGTCTTGACCTTCAAAACCCGCCCGTTCGCATCGCCCGACGAGCGGATCGACGCGATGCCGAACCGGGAGACGGCCTTCCGTGGCCCGCGGACCGCACCGCGTGGATCGAAGCGGTACGGAAGAGTCTCTGGACGTGGAACGAGGCGGAGCAGGCTGCCCCGTTCGTCCTGTGGGGTTCGATGCTGCAAACGCGTCGCATGGCAGACGCGGAGGAGCGCATCGTGCGTGGCCTGATGGCGCGCGCCACGGGGAGTGCGCCACGTCGGGTCCACGTTCCCGCGTTGGTGGCCGACATCGCTCGGCTGATGCCACTCGACGGCGCAGCACCCGAGCAGCGTCTCGCGGCCGTGATGGCGGTTCGCGGGGCCCTGACGATCGTCTCGGGTGGCCCTGGCACCGGCAAGACGACCACGGTGCGGCAGATCCTTGGGTTGCTCTGGGGTCAGGCTGCGGCCCTGGGCGAGCCACCGCCGCGCGTGCACCTGCTCGCGCCGACGGGCAAGGCGGCCGCGCGGCTCCGTGAGAGCCTGATCGCCGAGCGTGGTGGAGCCTGGGACGATGACGCGATGTGGGCGTGGCTTTGCGGCATGGGGGGCAGCACGATCCAACGCTTGCTCGGCTGGCAGCCTGCCAGCCCGTCCCGCTACCGGCACGGCCGGGAGCGGCCCTGCGATGGGGACGTGTTCGTCGTGGACGAGGCCTCGATGGTCGACGTCACGTTGATGGCGAGCCTCGTGGACGCGATTCCGCCGGCGGCGCGCTTGTTGATGCTCGGCGACCGCAACCAGCTCGCGAGCGTCAGCGCAGGGTCCGTGCTTGCCGACGTGGCGTCTCTCGCGGGCAGTACAGGGATCCGACTGCCGCCGGCCCGTGTTTCGGAACTCGCCGAGGTGCTCGGGATGGCGCCGGTGGCGCCGTACGTTGACGATACCGCACCGGCCTTCGCTGGGGTCTTGGTGCATTTTCGTAAGGCATTCCGCTTTCGAAACGCCCCCCTGATGGCACCGATCGCGGCCCTCGCCGACGCGAGCGCTGCGGACACACCGCGCGCTGCGGCCGAGGCGGTGGCGCGGGCCGTCGTCGGCCTCGAAGGGCGTGTTGGGGGTCCGGACGCCGCGGACCCTGTGCGTCGGTGGACGCCAGCCGCGGGCGGGGGATGTCCGGCGGGGGTGCTCGCCGATGCCGTCGCTGGCTGGGTCGACGCGTTCGGTCCGTTGTGTGACGACCCGCACGACGAGGCGGCGCGGGTGCGCGCGGTGACCGCCTTGGAGTCGCAGCGGGTGTTGGCCGTCCATTGGGAAGGGCCGTCCGGGGTCGCTGCCCTCGACGCCACGATCCGCGCCGGCGTCCTTCGGGCGTTGCACGGCACCCCGGAGCTGGAGGCGGCGACGGGTTGCGTGGTGATGGTCGTCGAGAACGCGGCCGACCAGGACCTGTGGAACGGCGACGTCGGCGTGACCGTGGTCGACGTCGAGGCCGGCATCGACGAGGTGCTGTTCGCCACGGGACAGGGGCTTCGTCGTGTGCCACGTGCGGCCCTTCCGCGGACCGTCGGCGCGTTCGCGATGACCGTCCACAAGGCGCAAGGCTCGCAATTCGATCACGCGATCGTCGTTCTTCCCGAGCGGGTTTCGCCGCTCCTCACGCGTGAACTGCTGTACACCGCGATCTCTCGTGCCCGCGACCGCCTCACCATCATCGGCACGACGGAGGTCCTGAGAGCAGCGGCCGTCCGTCAGGTCCAACGTGCGACATCACTCGCTGGTCGGCTGGCAGAAGCGTGCGCGGCCGAGCCGGACGGGATCGCGCAAGGGCCGCGCTAGTCGCGTTCGGCGCGGCGGACGACGGCACGCACCAGCCGGTGGTACCAACGGCGCGGGATCCGCTGGACCACGGCGCTCGCGAGCCACGCAGACCAGGGGCGTGTGAGGATCCATGCCGGTCGTTGACGCCCCAGCTGCGCGACGACGTCCGCGGCAAGGTCCGCGGGGTCGCCCATCGGTCGGTCGGTCGCGAGCGTGCGGACGGCCTCGCCCAGCCGGCGGAACCGCTCTGCACCCGGCTGCGCCGTATGGGCTTC
>JBJONI010000381.1:0-4980 GCA_046051915.1 Pseudomonadota bacterium | reverse complement strand
CCGATTTCGTCATCCTCGAGATGACGGTGCCGCGGTTGTGGCAAGGCCAGTCCCTCGCGGAGCTCGGCTTGCGCCAGCGGTACCAAGTCAACCTCCTCGGGCTGCGGCGCTCGACGTCCTCGGCCGGCGGGGAGATCCTGCTTCCCGAGCCCGATCTGCGCCTCCTTGAAACCGACATCCTGATCTTGGCTTCGAGGACGGCGTCGATCGAGGCCCTCGTGGACGAGGTGGCGTCGTGAGGATCCGGTCGGAGCTGCGCCTCGGCATCGGGCTGCTGATCGGTGTGCAGGTCACGGCCACGGTGCTGGCCGTGCGTCAGCTCGAATTGTTGAGCCCCGCCGTCGAGCGCGTGATCAACGACAACATCTCCACGCTGGAGGCGGGCGAAGAGATCCTCGCCGCCCTGACCCGGGCCGAGAGCCGGACCCGCGCGGAGCGGCCGATGCTCGTCGTGCGCGCGCTGGAGACGGCACGCGCTCACCAAACCATCGAGGGCGAGGCGGAGCTGGTCGACATCATCGACGCCCACCTCGATGGCGCGCTCGACGGCTCCCCGCAGGACCGCGCACGCGTCGTTCAAGCGGTCAGGGACCTCGGGGAACTGAACCGCCGGGGCGTGGCCGAGGTCGATCGTGACGTTCAGTCGCGCAGCATCGCAAGCGCTTGGGTCGTCCTGCTGTTCGGTGTGACGGCGGCGGCCTTGACGCTGCTGCTGCAGCGCCGGTGGGGCGACCGGTTCATGCTCCCGATCCTCGAGATGCGTGACGCGCTCGCCGATGTGGAGAGCGGCAATCGATTCCGCCGCGTCACCCCGCTCGACGGCCCCGACGAAGCCAAGGAGCTGACGGCGGCCCTCAACCGCCTCGTCGACCGCGCCCAGCGTGCCGAGGACAACGCCCCAACCTCGCGACGCTGAGCGGGCGACGACGCGCCCAAAGGCAGCGATCCAAACGGGCGTGCAACCACGAAGACGGGCGGCGCCGGTGCGCGTCAGTCGCCGTCGATGCGCACGCCGAGTGCGGCCGCACGCAGCGCAAGGCCATGCGGCGTCAGACCGAGCAGGCTGGCAGCCCGTGCGGCCCCGTGTCCGATCGCCTCCTGCAGCAACCGGCGCTCGAGCGCCTCAAGGAGGACACCGCCCTCCGGGAGGTGCCAGTCGGGCAGCGCGACGGTGGCCTCTTCCTCGCGCCGCCCCCAGCGAATCTCCGGCGGTAGCTCCTCGGCGAGCACCACCTCGCCCTGCCCGAGGAGCACCAGCCGTTCCACCACGTTTCGCAGCTCGCGCACGTTGCCCGGCCACGACCATGCCGTGAGGCGGTCCATCGCCTCACCGCTGAAGGCGCGGCGCTTGCGGCCGTGGCTCGTCGAGAAGCGCTGAAGGAAGGCGGACGCCAAGCCGGGGATGTCGGACCGCCGATCGGCGAGCGGCGGGAGCCGGATCGGGACGATGTCGAGCCGGAAGAACAGGTCCTCACGGAACCGACCGGCCCGCACCTCGGCGGCGAGGTCGCGGTTGGTCGCGGCGACGAGCGCGACGTCCATCGGCAGGCTCACGACGCCGCCCACGCGCCGGAACGTCCGCGTCTCCAGCGCGCGGAGCAACTTGGACTGCATCGGCAGCGGCAGTTCACCGATCTCGTCGAGGAACACGACACCGCCCGCCGCGGCCTCGAACAACCCAGGCTTCTGGGTACGCGCGTCGGTGAACGCCCCCTTCTCGTGACCAAAGAGCTCGGACTCGATCAACGTGGGCGGCAGCGAGGCGCAGTCGACGTCGAGGAACGGCCCGTGGCGACGAACGCCGCGCTGATGCACAAGCCGCGCGACGACGTCCTTGCCTGTGCCGCTCTCGCCCAAGATCAGCACCGTCGGCGCATCGACGGTCGCCAGACGCTCCAACGTATGGAACACCGGCGCCAAGGACGGCGCACGACCGAGGAAGCCCTCGAAGCCCGGGCGGTCCGCGAGGGCCTCGAGCACCTCATCGCGCTGACGACGCGCGGCGGCGCCGACGCGCAGCACCGTCTCCTCCACGCGCGCCAGGTCGAACGGCTTGGACAGGTACGCGGCCGCCCCCAATTGGGTGAGTTCGACCGCGCTGTCGAGGTCGGCGTGGGCCGTGAGCACCACGGTAGGGATCCGACGCCCACCCGCCTGCATCGCGCGCAGCACCTCACGCCCGTCGACGTTGGGCATCGTCAGGTCGAGAAGCAGGACATCCGGCGGCTCAACGGCGAGTGCCTGAAGCGCCTCGGCGCCGTCGACCGCGACGCGGACACGGTGCCCACGCCCTTCGAAATGGGCCTTGAGCGACCAGCGGATCAACTCTTCGTCGTCGACCACCAGCAGTTGTAGCGGGGACCCCGACACCTTCACCTCGACCCCACCCTGCATGCACGTTGCGGGCCTACGCCGATAGCGCGCCGATCGCCCACGGGCACCCGGCGTGCATCTTGCCCTTCGACGGAGCACCGGATTGGACCCCATCGACGACCTCTTGGACGCCCTCGACGCGATCGCGGCCTCGCGGCCCGACCCGATCGCTGCCGTCCGCGTCGCCGTGCCCGCCGGCCCCGAGGGCGCGGCGTGGCAGTCTCGGCTTCAGGTGCGGCTCGCACGCGCGCTCCAGCCGCCGCCTGACGTCGAGTTCCAGATTCAACCCGGCCCGATGCGTCTTCTCCGCGTGGAGTTCGCTCGCAGACGTGACACGGTCGCACCGGCCGGCGACGGCCGCGCGCGGTAATCGCGCACGCGGGAGGCGCCATGGGCCGTTTACAGGAGCTCGCGGCGTGGGTCCGCTTCGACGACGCCGACCAAGCGCACCTGCGCGCCCTCACGCCGGCCGTACGCGCGCACACCGACGCGATCGCGGAGCGGTTCTACGACCGCATCCTAGAGTCTCAGGAAGCGGCCGCAGTCCTACGCGACGAGGCGCAGGTCGCCCGTCTTCGGCGGACGCTCGGGCTGTGGGTCCTCGACCTGCTCGACGGGCCGCATGATGAGGCCTGGGCGCTGCGTCAGCGACGCATCGGCGAGGTGCACGTCCGGGTCGGCCTGCCCCACCGTTACATGTTCTCGGCGATGACGGTCCTGCGTGACCAGATCTGTGAGATCGGACACGCCGCCTCGCCTGCCACGGCGTTCGACACCGCCCGCGCCGTCGGCCGGGTCACCGACCTGTCTCTCGCGTTGATGACCGGGACCTACCTGCTCGAACGGGAAGCGGAACAGCTCGCGACCCTTCGCGACCTGTTGGTCAGCCATCTGCCCTCCACGCTGCTCCTCGTCGACCGACTCGGCATCGTGCGCACCGCGACGCGCGCGACCGCGTGGCTGTTTGACGCCGAGCACGCCGTGGGCCGGCGATGGACGGAGGTGCTGCCCGGGGCGCTCCAGCAGACCGCGGAGCTTCACGCCCACGTCGCCCACGCGTGCACGACCGGGCACGCTGTGACGCTCCCCCGCGTCGAGGTGTCGCTCGATGGGCGGGTTCGGACCTTGCGGATCGACGTTGTGCCCTTTGCCCATGTGGTTGCGGACTTCCTCCTTCAAGTCGAGGACCTCACGCCCATGGTGTCCGCCGAGGGGCGCGCCCACCGGGCCGAAGCGCTCGCGCGTCTCGGTGCCCTGTCGGCTGCCGTGGCGCACGAGCTCCGCAACCCTCTGGCCGGGATCAGCGGCGCCCTGCAAGTGCTGCACGCGAGCCTCGATGCCGGCGACGGACGCCGCGACGTCATGCAGTCGGTGGTCGGGCAGGTCAAGCGCCTCGACGCGCTCGTCTCCGACCTGCTCGCGTTCGCGCGGCCGCGGCCGGCGGATCCCCGGCCCCTCGCCCTGCGGCCGCTGCTCGAGGAGGTCGGCCGTCTGGTATCGTCCGCGTTCCCCGGACTGCGGCTCGCCGTCGACGGTGAGGGCACCGTGCTCGCCGACGCCGACCAGATCCACCGCGTCGCGCTCAACCTCGCCACCAACGCCGCCCAGGCGACCGAGGGCCGCGGCACGGTCGTCCTCCACGCGACGCCCAACGGCTTTCACGTCGAAGACGACGGACCTGGCGTGCCGGAGGCCGTCCGTTCCCGCATCTTTGAGCCGTTCTTCACCACCAAGACCCAAGGCACAGGCCTTGGGCTCGCCATCTGTCGACAAGCGGTGGAAGCCTGTGACGGGCGCCTCACCCTCGACGCGTCGACCGATGCACGCCGGGGCGCGAACTTCCGGGTCGCGCTACCGCCGGCCCCGTGACGGTGACGCCGCTCAGTGACAGGAGGCGGACTCGGGCGCCATCGTGGCGCGGGTGGCGACGCCGGACAACCCTGCGATCAGCGCAACGACCGCCAACACCCGGCGCGCGGTCGGCCCGAGGCGCACGCTGATCCAGCCCGCCGCCGACAGCGCCGGCACCGTGCCGAGGCCAAACGCCAGCAGCACCAGCGCGCCACCCCACACGGTGCCGGCAGCGATCGCGTACGGCCAAGCCGCTGCGAGCAGACCGCAGGGCAACAACCCGGCGAGCGCACCGCCGAGCCAAGCCCCTGCGGCTCCGCTCGGACGACCGACGAGGCGCGCGAGACCCGCGACCCCGCGCGACCAAGGCACGAGCCATGACTCCGGGAGGAGCCCCGCGAGCTGCGCTGCGCCGACGACCGCGAGCGCGACGCCGACCACGATCCGAGCGGGCTCAGGCAGCCATGCTGCGGCGCCGAGTCCGCCCACGACCGCACCGACCACGGCGTAGGTGAACAACTTGCCGAGTTGCCACGCCGCGACCTCGACCGGCCCACGCGCGACCGCAACGAGTGGACCACACATCCCCACACAGTGGGCGGAGCCCACCAGCGCTGTGGCCCAAGCACCGAGCATCAACGATGCAACCAAACGCGACCTCCTCGCGGCCCGGCATGCACCCATCGCGCCAGCGTCCCGGCCCGAGCATCGCGTACCCCTCGATCGGCTCCCGGTACTGGCATGCCGCGTGTCTGT
>JBJONI010000380.1:0-10071 GCA_046051915.1 Pseudomonadota bacterium | reverse complement strand
CGTTCACGGTGAGGCCACCGCGGCGTTGGGCATGCTCCGCGAACGCCTGCAGGGCGCACCGCCTCCCGACATCGACGCTCTGTCGCGTCGCCTCGCGACGTTCGAAGCCGAGGCCGCTTCCCGGCTCGAAGGCGCGGGCCAACGGATCCTCGAAGGGGTCACGGGGTTCGAGCAGGCGGTCGGGCGCGGCGGCACCCTCGGAGCCGACCACCTGAAGAAGCAGGCGGCGGCGGCGCAGCAAGCGTTCCAATCCCAAACCGCGGCGGTTCAGCAACGGTTCGCTGAACTGGAAGGGCGCGCGCGGGGGGGGGCGGAGAAGTTCAGCACGCAGGGCGAGGCCCACCTCCGGCAGATCGTCAGCGGGCACGCGGGCGCGTTGGGCCAGGTCCGGACGCACGTCAGCGGCTTGTTCGCCAAGCAACTCTCGTCGGCCAGCGCGGCGGCGAAGTCCAACGAGGCGCGCATCCGTGGCGAGCTCAATCGGATCGTCCAAGGCGACATGGTCGCGCGCATCCAGAGCGAGGCCGAGAAGGCCGCGTCCAAGGAGCAAGCGGGCTGGAAGAAGATCGTGGCGATCGTCGCCGTGATCGTCGTCGCCGTCGTCGTCGCGGTGGTGTTGACCCCGATCGTCGCCAGCGCGCTCGCGGGCGGGTTGGTCGCGATGGGCGTCGCAGCGGGGACGGCCGGTACGATCGCCGCGATCGCGACCGGCGCCATCCTTGGAGGGGCGACCAGCGGCTTTGCACGCGTCGCCTTCAATTGGGCGCAGGGCAAGGAGCTGACGGAGGGGCTCGGCCAATCCGTGGTGCTCGGAGCGATCACGGGCGGCGTGGCCGGCGGTATCGCGGGACCGGTCGAGTCGATCGGCTGGGAAGGCTTCAAGCAGGCCTTCGGTCAGGTGTTGATCGAGGTCGGCCAGGACACGGCGAAGGACATCCTCCAGGGAGACTTCACGTGGAAGGGCCTCGCTGTGACGTTCCTCGCAGGCCTGGCGGGCGGTGGCATCGCGAGCGTGCCCCAGGTCAAGGAGCTTCAGGGCGCCTCCGACGGCGGCTTTGACGCGCGCGTCGGTCGCCTCGCCGATCGGCTGCTGTTCGGCGGCGGCGATGGCTACGCGGGCGAGCGCGGCGGAAAGTCCAAGGGCGACAAGGCCTCGGGCGGCGCTGCGGGTGGCCGTCGTGGTTCGGACCGTCCACAGGCGCCAGGTGCTTCGAGCGACGCCTCGCGTCCCTCGCGCCGGAGCCCGGGCCGTGGCTCAACGGCAGACCGTGGTGGGCGCGACACCGGGGCGGCCGAGACGGGCGGTGGCCGTGGCGGCCGCCGCCGCGGCGCTGGGGTCAAGGGCCAAAGTCGTCCGGCCCACGGGGGACGACGCGGCGGCGGTTCCAACGGTACGTGAGGACGCCGCGGACGGGCAACTCACCGATGTGGGCTGCCCAATCCGTCCCCCCGTACGCCTTGTCGTAGACGAGGACGCCAGCGGCGCCCCCGATCTCCCAGAGGTTGGCGTCACTGCACGCGCCGTCGACGCTGCAGTCGTACGCCGCGTTCGTCATCGTCCCGTCGACGATCTCGACGAAGACGCCTTCGAACGTGTCGCCGGCGGCCTCGGAGAGCGTGACGGCCGTGGGGCCGATCGGCGTGGTCGGACCGAGGTCGGTGACCGTGTCGGCGCCGATCTGCCGCTCTCCGAAGTAGTCGTCGGTCTCGCCGATCACCTGCGCGGCGTCGCCGACGGCAACCGTGGGCGTGCTCCCTGTGTACACCCAGATGCCTGCGTTGCGGCCATCGACCACGGCGGGGTCTTGAAGGCCGAACCCATCGCGGGCGACGGCGGTGACGACGCCCTGGACCAACACCGAGACGCCGTCGGGGAGGGTGGTGCGAAGCGTGACGACATCGACGGCCTCGGGGGCCCCCTCAGGGCACACGCCGTACGGGTTCGCAAGGTCGTCACAGATGTCGCAGAAGTCGCCACGCCCGTCTCCCTCCGCGTCGAGTTGGTCGGGGTTGGGGTCGAGCGGACAGTTGTCGTCGACGTTGGCCACGCCGTCGTCGTCGAGGTCATCGGGGACGGGCGTCGGGTCGCACGGGTCGCCGAGGCCGTCGCCATCGGCGTCGGCTTGCTCCGAACCGTCGATCGGCCGGACGGGGTTGAAGTGGTTCGGGCAGTTGTCGTCGGCGTTCGGGCGCCCGTCACCATCGGCATCGTCGGCGGTCTGGGTGCCGTCGTAGCTACCGGGCCGACTCGGCGTGCACGTCGGCTCCTGAGCCGGCACATCGCAGAACGTCGCCGCGTACGCGCCGGGCGTCGCGGCGCGCAGCGCGGACCACGTCGTGCCGATCTCGTCGGAGAGGCAGATCCGGCGGGGTTCGCCACAGACATCGAGCGTGTCGCAGGACGGGCGAAGGGCCGCGACGACCGCGGCGTCGCCGTACAGCGGGACACCAGCGCGTAGAACCAGGACCACGTCCGCGCTGGTCGCGCCAAGCAAGGCGGCGTGCGCAGGCCGGACACGGCCATCGAAGATCGCGATGTCTCCGATCGACCCCTCGCGCAGGACCCCGAGCTTGCCCTCGGCGCCGACCGCGCGGGCCGCCGCGCCCGTCGCCATCCACCACAGCTCGGCGGCTGAGAAGTGGCCCGCGAGTCGCTCCCGGTTCCAAGCGTCGGCGCAAGCGAGCTCGCGGAGCATCGTCGCCGAGCCGCTGTACGTCCAATCGGTGCCGAGCGCGATCGGCACGCCGAGGTTGTCCATCGTCGCGGCATCGAGCGTGTTGCCGTACAGGCTGATGTTGGACCGAGGCGACCAGATGGCCGTCGTTTGGTGCTCGGCCATCGACCAGATGTCGGCGCCGAGCAGCGCCATCGCGTGCACGTGCGCTGCGTTGGCCTCGGTGAAGTCACGCGCGCCGTCGAGGCTTGAGGATTGGCAGAGAAACTCGAACCTCGCGCGATCGTTGATCCCCTCGGCGACGTGGGGCACGAAGGCGTCCATCGCCCCCACTTCCGCCTCGGTCGCCACCCAGTTCCAGTCGCCGCACGCGCTGCGCTGGGCCTCGTTGCTGTCTCCGAGGGGGAACGTCTCGTTCTCAACGGTCGGCAGGTCGGCGCCCTCGAGCAGGTCGCCACCGACGTCCGGGTTGCGAAGCAGCCCAGTGGCTCCGCCCGAACCGACGATCGTGGTGGCGCCGCCGAGGAGCTGACGCACCTCGACCCACTGGTTGCCGGCGCTCGTCCGACCCGTGCCGTGCGCATTGCTCGGCGTGCTCAGCGAACCCCGCCAGTCGTGGCGGTGATCGTAGCGGCGGCCGGTGGTGTCGGGGATGGGCGCGCCTTCGGAGAACGTGAGGTGGTCGTGCGGGTTGATCAGGCCGGGGCTGATCACGCCCTGCGGGCACGCGATCACGGCCGCGTCCTCCCACGAGGGATCGCCGGAGCAGTCACATCCGACACACACGATGTCGCCCGCGGCGTCGAGCAGGACGCTGCCCTCCTCGTAGACGCCGGCGTCTGTCAGGAGGGTGCCACGGAGGAGCACCGCCCCGTTGCTACCTGGAGACGCCGCACACACCCCGTCCGCGACCGGCGGCACCGGGTTGTCGCACGCGATCACCGTGTCCAGCGACGCATCGCCGGGGCCGTCGGGGGTATCGGTGCCACCGGGGGTGTCGGTCTCGGCGGGCGTGTCCGCGCCGCCATCGGTGTCGGTGTCCGAAGGGGTGTCGGTGTCCCCCTTGTCGGGCGGGGTTCGGTCACACGCGAGCCACAGCACGAGCATCCAGGGCGTCATCAGCTTCTCCGCAAGGTGCCGAGGCTAACGGGTTTACGGCGTCGCGCCCCGCACGATGGCGTGACGGGGTGTCGACGATCGCCGCGTTGGACGGGTCGCAGAGGACGTCGTATGCCTTGCCATGGGCGCGCGAGGACCGACGCATGACGATCGAGTGGCTGTACCTCGGCATGGTCTACCTGTTCTGCGGCGTGCCGTTCGGGCTCGTCGTCACGACCATCCTGGGCGGCATGCGTGACGTCCGTGAGGAAGGAAGCGGGAACATCGGCACAACGAACGTCGCCCGCGTCTATGGGTGGCGCGTGGCATCGCTGGTTTTGGTGGCCGACGCGATGAAGGGGGCGGTCGCGATCGGCTACGGCCACTTGCTGCGTCCCGCGTCGGTGGACTGGGACCTCCTGGTGACGCTGGCGGCGTTTCTGGGGCACTGCTTCCCGATCTACTTGAGGTTTCGAGGGGGCAAAGGTGTCGCGACGGGGGCCGGTGCGATGGCGGTCCTGGTTCCGGGCGCGGTGTGGAAGGCCGCCTTGGCGTGGGCGTTCGTGCTCGCGGTCACGCGGCGGTCGAGCCTCGCAAGCCTGCTGGGCGCGATCACGCTCGTGGGGTTCGTGGTCGTCGCCTCTCCACAGCACCTGGTCATCGCGCTCGCGTTGGCGATCGCCATCGTGTTGACCCACCAGGCCAACATCGGACGGCTCGTGCGCGGGACGGAGTCTCCGGTGATGGCCGGCGTGGTGCACGGCGCGCCGGCGCGCGTCGCCGATCCCCGCGACCTGCTACGGGCCCCGATTGCCGGTGACCCCTCCGGGCACGCGTCATGAGGCACCGGCGACTCGTGGGCGTCCTGCTGGCCGGTGCTTGCGGGGCACCGCAGCCCGAGGTCGTCGGCGCGGCGCCGCTGCCGCCGCTGCCGGAGCGTCCGGTTCGGCATGGCAACCGCGTCGCCTCGTTGGCGCTGTGGCCGGTGGCCGGCTGGGTGGGGTTTGACGCCACGCCTGGGCTGACCGTCTGGAGTCGAGGCCGTGACGGGGAGGCGGTGTCTTGGGATGGGCGAGAGGTCGCCCCGGTGTCTCAGGGGCCGCGCGCGCTCGCGGCCGCCGCCGCGGCGGTCGTCTCGCCGACGCGGGCCGCGGACGCCGTGAGCGGGCCCGGCTGTGACCCCGGTTGGCGCGACGGCGCGGTGGGCTCCCTGTCCGTGGACGGCCAGGCGTGGCTCGACCGCTGCGGTGACGGCGTCGTGTTGCGGACCGCGACGGGTGGCGCGCTCGACGTGGCGTGGGTCGGCCCCCCAACCGGCTCGTGGTGGATCGCCGCGGTCGACCCGTGGGTCGTCGTGCGCCAAGAAGGCACCAAGGCCAAGGTGGTGCTGTGGTCTGCCCACGATCCGGAGGGCGAGGTTCGCCGCACCTTCGCGCTCCCGCTCGGCGTGGACCGGACGTTCGCCTTCGTCGGCGGCGCGCAGACACCCCAGCAGCGGGACCCCCTTGGCTACTGGGACGTGGACCTGACGGCGACGGCGACGTGGCAGCACGTGCGCTGGGCGGACGGGACGCTGCTCGCCCTCGGAGAAACGCCCGTCGATGGCCGCGCTGCGCCAGCGTCGTGGCGGATCGAGGGCGTCGCGCCGTTGCCGACGTCTCCCTGAGCCCCGCTCCCGCGGTCGCTACGGGGTGGGGACGCCCGGGTCGTTGGCGCAACCGAGGTAGATCGACAGGCCAGCCTCGTTCGGGCAGCGGTCGTCGTCATCGGCGATCCCGTCGGCGTCGTTGTCGCGGTCGGGGCAGCCGTCGTCGTCGACGTAGCCATCCTTGTCTTCGGCCGCCGCCGGGCAGCGGTCCTGAGCGTCGAGGACGCCGTCCGCGTCGTTGTCGGGGTCGGGGCAGCCGTCGCTGTCCTTGAACGCGTCCTTGTCTTCGGCCTCGTTCGGGCAGCCGTCGGTGATGTCGATCACGCCGTCACGGTCGGAGTCCGCGCTCGCTTCGGGGCAACCGTCGCTGTCGGCGTCGCCGTCGCGGTCCTCGGCCTCGTTCGGACAGGCGTCGCGCAAGTTGAGGACGCCGTCCTTGTCCTCGTCGCCCTGCGGGTCGGTGTCGGGGCAGCCGTCTTCGTCGCGGTCGCCATCCTTGTCCTCGGGTTGCTTCGGACACTTGTCGACGATGTCGGCGAGCCCGTCGCCGTCGTAATCGACCCTGCCGCACCGCTCCGACTTCGCGAACGCCTCGCGCGCGTTGCGCAGCGCCGCCTCGGTGTGGTCACGCGCGCGCCCGAGGTCGGCCTCCGCGAGCTCAAGACGGGCGAACGACGCATCCGCCACCGCGTCTGCGTACACGACCGGCGCGCATTGCTGCGCGAGGAGCGCCTTGGACTGCTCGATCAAGCGCTCGGCCTCCTCGAGGTCCCGGAGGGTCAAGCGCATCGGAACGCACGCACCCAACAGGGCCGCGAGGAGGAGCGGGGTGGCGCGAGGCATCATCGGTCAGCTCCCGGGCGCGGCGCCATGAACTCGTCCTCGTCTTCCTCGAGGAAGTCGATCTCCTCCTCGTCCTCGTCGTCGTCCCCGCGCGGCGGCTTCTTGTCCGGCTTGGGCTTGGTCGAAGGGGTGGAGATTCCGAGATCGTCGAGGTTGATCTCGTCGCCGGGATCGAGCGGGTCAGGCGCCTTCTCGGGTTCGGGGACGAACGTGCCCGTGCCGGCGGGCCGCGCCTTGTCGGTGAGGTCGTCGCCGGTGTTCGCGTCGAGGGCGCGGCGCCCGCCGTCTGCGACGATCTTGGCTTCCTTGGCCCAGGTCTCTGCGGATTTGGCGAGGGTGATCGCAGATTTGTACTGGGCGTCAGCCTGCTCTTCGTTGGCCTTCTCGATCGCGCGCAGCGCCATGCGGGCCTCGAAGGGCGCCTTGACCTCTGCGTCGGACGCTGCGGCCTCCGCCCAAGCGGCGGATGCGGCGGTGGTCCGGACGGTGGCGAGGATCGCTCCGCATCCGCCAGCGCTCAGCGGCAAGAGGAGCCAGGGGATGAGGGAGAGGCGCACGCGGCGAGCGCGCACATCCGACAGGCGTGGCATGGAAGCCCCGGGTGATACGGTAAGGTATCGCGAAACCGGACGGGCTGCGTCAAGCAGACGTGGGTTCGTACGGAGGGTGCATGGTTTGGGCGCTGGTCGTGGCGTGGAGCGCGGTGGCGCAGGCGGTGGAGGCGCCGATCCCCACACCGCTCGAGGTCCTCGCCTTTGATGCGACACCGGGCTGCCCGACGGCGGAGCCCGGCGAGACCCCGAAGGTCGTCCGCACCAACTTCGGCCTCGCTCGCCACTTGGGAGACGGCACGTTCGGCTACGGATGTCCTTCCGCCCTGGGTGGGGTCGCGGACGCCCAGGTGGCGGCGGATCCGACGGCACAGACGCTGATCGCCGTGGGTCCGACCGGGTTGTGGCGAAGCGAGGACGGAGGATGTCGGGCTTCGCTTCTCACGCTGGCGCCCGGCGACGTTGGCTACGCCGCGTTGTTTTGGCGCAACGCCTTCTGGTTGCTCGCGGCGCATTCGGAAGATCCGGGCGCGAGCCTGTACCGCATGGAGGTCGACACGTCGGAGCCGGTTCGGCTGCTGACGTGGGCGGATTTCCGGCCCGACGGGATGGTCGGTGAGGACGCGAGCGCGTTGTGGCTCGCGGGTGCGACGCCAGCGCCCCAGCTGCGGCGCATCGCCTTGGAGGGCGGCCTCTCGGGGGACACCCCGATCGCACCGCTGCCGGTGACCTCGGACCTGCAGGCCTTGCGTCCGGTCGCCGCCCGCGCCGGGGAGGCCTGGATCCGCGCGGAGCGGCGCACGGCGTCGGGCCTGTGGGAGGCCCTGTCGGTCAGCGGTGGAAGCCAAGGGCTGGTGATCGTGACCGATGCTGGCGTCGACGGTCGGTCGGTCCTCGGCCCCGTGTGGTTTGGGGATGCTTGGCTGGCCGCGGTGGATCAGCAGCCGTTGCAGACTCCGTTTGGGACCCCGAGCTGGTCGCCGGTGGGCGCACCGGTGGGATGGACGTGCCTCGGGCAGTTGGGCACCACCGTGTGGGCGTGCAGTGTCGGCGTCCTCGACCGCCTGGTGAGCTACCGAGAGGATGGGTCGATCAAGGCCAAATCGCTGTTTCTGCTCGACCAGATCGTGCCTGGGTCGTGTCCGGGGGACACCTGTGCCGAGGACCTCGCGACGCTCGCTGCGCCAGCCGGTGTCGCGGAGAACGACGAGCCTGCGCTGTGTCCGGACGGCGCCACCGCGCGGGATCTCGGATTGGCGGAGGGGTGCGGATGCACGTCCACGCGTGCGCCAGCCGGTGTCGGCGTGTTGGCCCTGCTGTGGCTTGCACGACGCCGGCGGCTGTGAGAGGGTGACGCCGTCGGAGGCGACGTGCTGCGACGAGGGACACGGGTCGGCGGGTGGGTTCTGGAACGCCCGCTCGGAGATGGGGCCTCGGCGAGTGTTTGGCTCGCCGCGGCTGCCCATGGCGGCGCGTCGAAGGTGGTGGTCAAGCTGCTCCGCGCCGATGGCGCCGGGCTGGCGCGTGACCGATTCAGCCGTGAGGTGGCGCTGCTGGAACGTCTCGACCACCCGGCGGTGGTGCGGCTCCTCGACCACGGCGTCGTCGGAGACCCCGCGCTCTACTACCTCGCCATGCCGTGGGTCGAGGGAGAGGCCTTGGCCGCTGTTCTCGACGAGGGGGCGCTCGAGGTTGAGGACGCGTTGGAGTTGTTTGCGGACCTGGCGGACGGCCTGGCGTACGCGCATGCCCGCGGCGTGATGCATCGGGATCTCAAGCCGCACAACGTGCTCGTGACATCGCTGGGGCGCGGCGTGTTGCTGGATTTCGGCACGGCCTTTGACCGGGGCGGTGAGCGCATCACCGAGGACGGGCGTGTGCCCGGCACGCTGGGCTGGCTCGCGCCGGAGGTGTTCGAGCCCACGGGGCGCCCCGACCCTGCGCTCGGTGATGTGTACGCGCTCGGCGTGATGCTTTGGGAGGCCCTTGAGGGGCGCAAGGCGTTCGAGCCTCCGCCCGGCTTGTCCGCGACGGCCCTGCACGCTTGGATGGCGGCGGCCAAGCGCGATCGCGGTCCCTTGATGCTGGGGCCGAGCTTTGACGAGGACTTGGTCGCCTTTGTCGCGGAGGCCACGCACCCGGATCCCCGCCAGCGCCTGCCGTCGATGGCGGACTTCGCGCAGGTGCTTGGGTGCGAGGGGCCATGGACGCCGTCGGAGGGCCCTGCCGCGACCGAGGTCGGGTTCGAGACCGACGGCGACGCGCCGGACGCCGCCGAGGGCGCGTGGGAAGAAGCCGGGATGGAACTGGGGGCGGAGGAGACGGCGCGGCCTGCGGGCACCACCGTGCCCTACGCCGTGATCGCGGCGGTCGCCCTCGCGTGCGTCGCGTTCGCGGGCGGCGTGGCGGTCTGGTGGGCCCGTGCGGCGCCAGCGCCCGAGGCGTCGGTGGCCGAGCCTGTGGCGGAGCCGACGCCGACCGCCCCTGCGGCCACCGTGATCCCGACGTCGGGCCCGCGGCCGGTGGATCTCGAGATCCCCGACGGGCTCACGGTCGCGCTCGATGGGGTGCCGACCGCTCCGATCGATGGGCATGTGCGGCAGACGGTGGCGTCGGGCCCCCACAAGGTGGAATTGGTCGATGAGGACTGCGCGGCCGGGCGTTGCTGCGGCACGTTCGTCCTCGACATCCCGGCTGGCATGGGCCCGTTCCTGTGGCGCGGGGCGTCGGTGTTGCCGGCGTGTCCTGAGGCGGCCCCGCCGACGGAGGTCGCGAGCGAGACGCCGCCGGCGGACGCGGCGCCGTCTCCGGCGGTGGTGACCCCTCCCCCGACGCCCGTCGCGGTGCCCCGTGCCCCCGCCCCCACGCCGCCGCCGCCGGCGCGCCCGCCCGTCGCCAAGAAGAAGGTCGAGGCCGAACCCGCGGAACAGGCACCGCCCCCTCCGGTGACGCTGGCGTTCGCTCGCGCAGGGGTTCGAGGCCAAAACGCCCGCACAGGGTCCACCTTCGCCGCGTCGATCCCCGCCGATCGATGCGTCGATCGCGCCGAGCGGCCCCAGATCGTCGTGGGGGTGTCCTTTGAGGTGGCCGCGAAGAAGGTCAAGCGAGACTCGGCTTCGATTCAGCCCGCGTCGGGGCTGTCGGATGGCGATCGCCGCTGTCTGGTCGCCTTGATCGAGAACCTCGACGTCGGCCGCTCCGACAACGGCAACTACACGGGACAGATCACGCTCGCCTTTGAATGAACCGCGCCGCA
>JBJONI010000379.1:0-12412 GCA_046051915.1 Pseudomonadota bacterium | reverse complement strand
AAGCGGCGGCACGTCCGCAGCGACGGGCGTTCACCCCTGCGGATGAAGGGCTCTCCACCAAGTTATCCATAGGATATCCACACAACCCACAGGCACGTGGATTGTTGGCGTTCTACATTTTCGCCGCTTTGATCCTCTGGGATCCGTGGGTCGTTTTTGGCTCCAACGAGGCAGCCTGCGCATGCATCCACAACCTTGGACGCACGGCGATGGAGCGACAACTCCGCGCGTCGGGGCGCACGCCCGACCCTCAAACGCCCATTGTCACACGACGTCGCGCGCCCTCCGACGCGGCCGGCTCTGCAACCGGCGGGAGCGCGAGGGACAACCAAGCGGAGGGCGCGTCCACGTCGTCCGCGTCGGTCACGATGTAGGCGCGCCCCCCCTCGATCGCGAGGCCTTCCGCCTTGATGCGGAGGCGCTCACCCGCCGCATCGACCAGCGGGTGCAACCGCCACGTCGCGCCGTCGGGGACCCCAAGCCAGGAGCCGAGGACCTCGCCGTCGTCGACGGCGTTCGGGCTGTCCTCGGCGCTCCACAACGTCCAGACGCCTCCCGGTCCCGCGGCGAGATCCGTGAGGGTCCGACGGACGCCCTCGAACCTCGCGGGTGCGATCGCGACGCAAACGCTGGGATCGGGGGGCGCGGTTCCGGCATGCAGGGCGGCGACCCAAGACGCCGCGTCGAAGGCCAACAGCGCATCGACGGCCTCGTCGGTGTCAGGTCCTCCGCCATTGCCGCGGT
Source organism: Pseudomonadota bacterium (assembly GCA_046051915.1). Taxonomy (GTDB): domain Bacteria; phylum Myxococcota_A; class UBA796; order UBA796; genus JBEIFN01. The sequence continues at coordinate 11,668 of JBJONI010000379.1, read as the reverse complement.
TCGCGAGCCACAACGTCTCGTCCACCACGCAGGCGCCTTCGACGTTGAGCCATCGCCCGGCGAACGGGGTGCACGCGCGCAGGGCTTCATAGCCCGCGGGCCAAGACGCCGAACGCGGGTCCCCGTCGGGGCCCAGCGCGAACCATCGGTCCCGGCCCGGCGCACTTCCCGACCCCAGCGCATACAGCGTGTCCTTCCACGCGAACGCCGCCTCGGTGTCGGGCTTGTGGTGCTTGTTGCCGAGCCGGGCTTCGAACACCCGACGGCCGTCTGTCCCTGCCGGCAACGCGATCCCTTCGGCAGACCGACCCTCCGCGTCCAGGCGCGCGAGCCATGCCGCATCGTCCTGGACCAAGATCCAACCGCCTCGCCACGCCACAAGGGCGGACGCCGCTCGGACGTAGGGCGGCGCATCCTCACCGTCGGCGACGGAGAGCGCCGGCAAAGGGCGCGGCGGCGCCACCACCAACGGGGGGCCGTCCTCCACCGTCACCGAGACCACCGGGGTACGTAGCGACATGGCGACCTCCACCCAGCCCCCCTACCCCGAGGGCGCGACCTACGTGCTGCGTACCGATGCCGGCGACGCGGCCTTGCCTGTCGCCAGCGACGGCCCCGTGATCCGTTGCGACCCCGGCGCAGGCCTCGGCAACCTCGGGGCGACGCTGCAGTGGGCGCGGGACCACGCGGTGCCGGCCGGCGGCGCGCGGCTGCTGCACGATGGCGGAGCCGCAAGCCGAGCCTTCGCGTGGGCTCAGCCCCTCGGGGGCCGCCGTAGCCGCCTCCCGCTGCCCGGCCGATGGCCCACGCTGCTCGACGCCGCGGTGGCCTGGGCGCCGCCGTTACGACCCGGCCGCGTCGATCTGCTGTGGACGTCGCAGCTCGTGCTGCACAGCCCAGCCTCCCCGGCGGACGCCACGATCGTCAAATGGGCCGCCGCGTTGTCGCCCGAGGTCCCCGGCGCGACCGCGCTCGGATGGTTCAAGCAAACCCCACGCCTCGCCATGCTCCCCGGCCGCACGGCGAACGATGCAGACGCGCTGAGGCGGTGGGGCGGTGGGGCGCGCCTGCTCGCGGACGTGGGCAACGCGCGCCTTTTCGCCCCGTGGCTGACCGAAGTGGCCCGCGGGTGGGACGGCGCGCGCTGCGACCTCGATCCCGACCTGACCGCACCTTGGCTCGCCGGCGCGCGACCCGCTTGGGGCCCGCCCGACGTCGCCCTGTGGGAGGTCGCCGAACCGACGTGGTGGCGGCTGCGCGGCCCACGCGAAGTGCACGCCGCGCTGCGAGATCCACGCCTGCGCACGCGCCTCACCGAGGGCCAACCGTGCGCGCGCGCCACCGCGAACGGCGTGTCCCTCGACGGTTTGACCGAAACGGAGCTGGCCGCGGGCGTCGAGGTGGGCGGTTGTTGGCTGCGAGACGTCACGTTGACCGACGTCCACCTCGCACGCGGCAGCCACCTCGATGGGGTGACCGCCGTCCGCAGCGAGGGTCGTTGGACCGCGCACGACGCCGTGATCCTACAGACGCGCTCGAACCTCAGCGCCCTCGACGCGCTGCTCGTGGATGCACAAGGCCCCCCCACCCCCGCACGGGGCGAGGTCTGGGCGGCCTTCCACCGAACGCCATGGTGACCGACGGGCCGGACGAGCCGTCGGGCCCGACCGTGACCCCTCTCAGTGGTACCAAGCCACGAAGTTGTCGGCGCCGGCGACGACGATCGTGCCGTCGGGGGCGACGACGCAACGCGAGATCGCCGTGGGCGCATTCGGCGGTGTGATGTCGGTCCACGTCGCGCCGTCGGTGCTCGTCAGCACGAACCCGACGCCGGTCGACACGTTCTCCTCCCCAACGACCACCCACACCCCGTCACGCACGCAAGCGCCGCGCACGATCGTGGGGTTCGTACGGCCGCTCGCGAGCTCGTCGGCGTAGAAGCCAGCGAACGACGAGCCGTCCTTCGGTCCGACGAAGAACCGACCCACGTCGGTGCCCTGATCGACGCCGCCGACGACCACGGTGCCATTCTCCTCCGCGATGGCCCACATCTCGCCATCGAACGCGCCGATCCCCGTGGCGAGCTGAACCGCGTTGAACTGGATCGGGACCAGCGGGCCGCCCATCGCCGGTCCGAAGTAGAACGGCGGCTCGGAGATCGTGCTGCCGACCGCGAAGAACTCGGTGTCCGAAGCCGTCAGATCGAGGATCTGGTGCGAGCTGCTGTCGCTGAACACGTTCGACGTCACCGGATGCAGCCAGCTGTCGGCGTCGTTGCGCCGCATCAGCACGTCGTTGCCGGTGAGCGACTCGACCAACGCCTTGCCGTCAGCGAGCCGGCGGAACCCACCCGCGACGAACTTGGTGCCACTCGGGGTGGGCGTCGGGGCCGTGTAGACCTCCTCCACCGCACCGCCGGCGACGATCCGAACCACCATCTGGTTGGCGTTCGCGGTGTTCGTTCCCGCGACGTAGAGGAAGCCGTCCGCAGAGCGGCTCACGCTCAAGACGCGCCACGTCCCGAAGAAGTCCCGCGGGGTCGTCGACGGCTCACCCCAGGTCGCGCCACCGTCGGTCGACAGGAACAAGCCCTTGCCGTCCGTGCCCGACCCACAGCCGAGCCACAGGGTGCCGTCCTCATCCGCCCACAAGGCGTCGGTGCGGTTGATCCCCGGGCACGGGTGAACCGAGTCATCCCAGGCCGGCCCGGCCGGCGTGGTGTCGGTCGTGTCCGTGGTGTCGGTCGTGTCCGTGGTGTCGGTCGCGTCCGTGGTGTCGGTCGTGTCCGTGGTGTCGGTCGTGTCCGTGGTGTCGGTCGTGTCCGCGGTGTCGGCGGTGTCGGCGGTGTCCGAAGGGGACTTGTCGTCCGAACCGCAGGCGAACAGGGCGACGGGGACGATCCAGGCGAGTCGACGAAGCATGCAACCTCCAAGTGACGGCCTCGTAGTCTGCTCCGATCGGATGTCAACGCCGCGTCAACGCCAGCGCAACGCCCGCCAACGGGAGCGACCACCCCGCCATCGCGAAAACCGTGCTCGCTGGGGCCGAGCCCAAGACCGCCGCGACAACGAGCGGCGAAGCGAATTGCCCAGAGAAAAAGGCGACTTGTAGCCATCCCGTCGCCAGTCCTCGGCTCTCCGGCGGGGTGTGTTCTGCGAGCCAGAGCGTGAGGTTCGGCATCAGAGGGGCGAAACCCAGACCCACCACGAGCAGCGCCGCCGTCAACGCCGGCATCGCGTCCACCGTCGACAGCCAGACATAGCCCACGGCTGGCAGCACGAACGACGCCGCGAGCAGGACGCGGGGACCGAGGGCGGCGCGCACGCGGGCAAAGACGAGCCCGAGCAGCAGACCCGGGAGGGTCATCACGGCGATCGCGCGGCCCGCGGCTTGCGGACCGAGCCCGAGCGCCTCGTGAAGCAGGAAGCTGATCTGCACCGGGAGGACGTAGAAGCCCAACATGCCCAAGAACCCGGCGGCGAGGAACCACGCCGGAACCTTCGCCCCGACGGAGCGAGCCGCAAGCGACCCCGGCGCCCGCGGGGGGCGCGCGAGGGGTGGCAGCCAAGCGACCGCGACCGCCATCGGCACCGCGACCGCGAAGGCGTAGAAAGGTCCCGTCGGCCCGGCCGCGGCCAACGCACCGCCAAGGATCGGCCCGAGGATGCCACCCAGCCCCATGCCCACCGATTGCACCGCGACGGCCCCGGCGCGCCGCTCCGCCGTGACCGCGTCGATCAACCACGACGACGCCGCCGTCTGCACGCAGGCGCCCGCGACCCCTTGCAGGGCCCGTGCGACAGCGAGCGCCGGCACGCCCACGGCGAGCACGCCCAACGCGGCCGCGACCGTGGTCAGCCCGAGGCCCGCGAGCAGGACGGGCTTGGGACCCCAGCGGTCGACCGAACGCCCCGCGGGGGCGCCCGTGAGCGCGAGCGTCAACGCCGGCAGCGTCAGGAGGACCTGCACCTCCAGCTTGCTCGCTCCCCAAGCCGTCGCCAAACCCTGCAACGTGGGTGCAACCACCGCCCCCGTCCAGACCGCGAGCATCGACGTCCAAGCCAGCACCAGCACCGTCACCCAAGGCATGGATCCTCCTCGGGGAGACCGTCCGCCCACGCGCGGGCGGCCGCGGCGTTGCGCGGGTCGAGGACCGTCCGGACGGACTCCGGAGGATGCCCGGCACGCATCAGGCTCAAGGCCTGCTTTCGGGCCGTCGCCTCATCGACAGGACGCCGCGCCCACGGCCCGAACCCGCGACGACGGGCATGCCGCGCCGCCGCGACGAGGCTCGGTGCGACGTCGGCCTCGGCCTCGGCCTCGACGGCGTCGGCCAACACCGCCGCGATGGGCCCAGCGCCCACGCCGCGCGCCGCGAGCTCTCCGCGCCACCGCGAGCGCGCGACGCCCCGCGCCTGAAGCCTTGCCAGCACGCCCTCGGCGAAGCGGGCGTCATCGACGAGGCCCGTGTTGGCGAAGTCGGCCAAGATCGCATCGACCCAAGGCTGCGCCTCCGCCGGATCGGTGCCGTGCGCGAGCGCGCTGCGCCGGACGCGGGACTCGAGCACGCGGCGAAGGCGGCCGGTGCTCGCCTCGTACCGTTCGAGGTACCAAGCGGCGACGCGTCGTAAGTACGGCTCTGACACTCGCTTCGCAGGGCGCATCCCGTCCGTTAGCCCTGCCGGCGCCGACGCGACAGGGTTCGACGTCAGGTCGCGCCACAGACTGCCACCCGGTCAGTCCTCGCGGACCCGTCCACGGCCGGATTTCACCTCGGAGCGCTTGCTTTTGCCCCCCAGCCGCCGCGCGTTGCTCGCCTTGGTCGGCTTGGTCGCCCGCCGTTCCTTGGGCACGATCAACGCTTCCTCGACGATGCTCGCCAGCCGTTGCACCGCGATCTCGACGTTCTGCGCCCGGGAGCGCGTGGCCTCCACGCGGAGCAGGAGCTCGCCCTCCTCGGTGATCAGCCCTGGCTTGGCGGCCACGATCCTCGCCTTGACGCTGCCGGCGAGCACATCACAACGCACCAGGTCGAACCGCAAACGGACCGCGGTATCCGCGGTCTGGACGTGTTGACCGCCGGGTCCACCCGAACGCGCAAACTCCCAACGCCACCACCGCGCAGGCAAGAAGCGACCGTTGCTCAGCGCGATCCCGTCGTCCATCCCTGCCCCTCACCGCATCCAAGCGTGGCGATGTCCCCGCTTGCCGCGCGCGCGCCGCTGGGTCAAGCGTCCGACGGCAACCTCGGAGGCCGCCATGGCGCGCGTGGGCATCGTGATGGGAAGCACCTCGGACTGGCCGACGTTGTCGGCGGCCGCGGCGATCCTCGATGTGCTCGGCGTGCCGTACACCGCCGAAGTGGTGAGCGCCCATCGCACCCCCGAGCGGATGGTGGCTTGGGCCAAGGGCGCTCGCGACGCGGGGTACAGCGTGGTGATCGCCGGGGCGGGTGGGGCCGCGCACCTTCCCGGGATGATCGCGTCGATGACGCCCCTTCCGGTGCTGGGCGTGCCCGTCCAAAGCCGTGCTCTGTCGGGCCTCGACAGCTTGCTGAGCATCGTCCAGATGCCCGGCGGTGTCCCCGTAGGCACCCTCGCGATCGGTGAGGCCGGTGCGAAGAACGCGGGTCTGCTCGCCGCGCAGATCCTCGCGCTGGCCGACGATGCCCTCGCGGAGCGTCTGGATGTCTGGCGCGCCGCCCAGACCGACGCTGTGCCGTTGGCGCCGACATGAGCCGCCCCCTCCCGCAAGGCGCCACCATCGGCATCCTCGGCTCGGGACAGCTCGGCCGCATGATGGCGCTGGCCGCCGCCCCGATGGGCTACCGCACCCACATCTACGCGCCCGAAGCGGGCCCCGCCGGCCGCGTCGCGTCGGCGCAGACCGTCGGCGAGTGGGATGACGAGTCGGCGCTGCGCGCGTTTGCCGCCGCGGTCGATGTCGTCACGCTCGAGTTCGAGAACGTCCCCGTCGCCACGCTCGAGGTGCTCACACGCGCCGGGGTGCAGGTGCGCCCCGGTGCGCGCGTCCTCGCCACCTGCCAAGACCGCGTGGCCGAAAAGACGTTCCTGCGCGATCTCGGCGTCCCGACCGCGCCGTTCGAAGCGGTTCACGATGCCGAACAACTTGCCGCCGCCGCCGCCCGTTTGGGACGGTGCATCGTCAAGACCGCGCGGGCTGGGTACGACGGCCGCGGTCAAGCCAAGCTCGAATCTCCCGCGGACGCCGCCATGGCCTGGGCGAGCATCGGCCGACCGCAAGCCGCCATCGTGGAGGGCTTCGTCCCCTTTTGCGCCGAGTGTTCCGTCCTCATCGCACGTGGCGCCGACGGGGAGACGCGCGCGTTCGAGGTGGTCCACAACGTGCACCGCGACCACATCCTCCACACCACGACGGCACCGATGTCCGACCCCGCCGTCGACACCGCAGCCGCCGAGGCGATCGCGACCGAGATCGCGCAAGCCCTCGACCTTGTCGGCCTGCTCGCCGTGGAGCTGTTTCGGGTCGATGGCCCCACCGACCTGCGGGTCAACGAGCTCGCGCCTCGCCCACACAACTCAGGTCACTGGACGATCGAAGGGGCCGCCACGAGCCAGTTCGCGCAGGCGATCCGCGCAGCAGCCGGGTTGCCGCTTGGTGACCCGCGCCGCATCGTGCGTCGGGCCGAGATGACGAACCTGCTCGGCGACGCGATCGACGTGACCCCTTCGCTGTGGGGCGCACCCGACGTCTACGTCCACCGCTACGACAAGGGTGCCGCGCGGCCAGGCCGAAAGATGGGCCACATCACCCGGGTGTGGCGATGACGCGTCCGTCGGCACAGCGGCTCGTACGGCACCGACCTCCTGACGACCCCACGCTCAGCGGAGCTTCGGGATCTTGATCTCTTGGCCGACCCGAAGCGACGTCGCGGTGACGCCGGGGTTGGCGTCGAGGATCTTCTGGCCGAGCTTCGCGTCGCCGTAGTAGCGCATCGCGATCTTGCCAGGGTTGTCCCCCGCTTCCACGATGTGCTTGCCACCGTCGCGCGCCGAGACGAGGACCAGCTTCTTGCTGTCGACGCCGGTGACCCCCGGCAAGGCCTGCACGACCTTCTCGGCTTGCACCTTGGCCGTCGCGTCGGCAACGACGCCCGACAGGCGCACTTCGCCGCCGACCATCACGCCCTGCACTTGGTCGCCGAGGCCCGCAGCCGCGAGCGCCTCGCCAACGGCCGGGTCGGGCGTCAGAGCGCTCGCGGCGCCCGCTGGCGGCACCGGGGCCGACACACCGGTCGCGCTGGCTGCACCGGCGTCGGCCGCAGCGCCCGCTCCCTCGACCGCCGACGCTGTTCCGGCCGCAAGGTTCGCGCTGACGGCGTCGGGCGCAGGGTCGCCCAGCACGGCGTTGCCGAGCGCAGCCACCAGCATCAGCACGGTCATCCCGCCGGTCATCCAAGCAAACCGGCGAAGCTCCGCCTTGAGCGCCTGCACCTCTGCCAGCAAGTCCTGGTTGGTGGCGCGTACGCGCTTGATCTGCTGACGGAGCTGATCCATCTCGACGTCGCGGGCGTTCGGGTTCGACACCGAGGTCGCCGGCGTGGCTTCGATCGCGAGGTGATCACGCACGGAGTCGAGCAGATGCGCGGGGACCTCAACGCCCACAGCCGCGGCGCGGCCGAACGCCACCGAAGCGGCCCGCCACTGATGCGCCGCGACCTCGACCTTGCCGAGCAGCAACCAGGCTTCGCCGTCGGTGGGAACCAAGCCGAGCAGCACTTGGAGCGTCCGCCGCGCCTCGTCGAGCTCGTTGCGGTTCGCGAGCGTGCAAGCCTCGTTGTACAGGTCGGAGGTGACGTCGTACTGGGCGTGCTCCGCGAGGAGGAGCAGCGCCGCCATCGGGGACTCGGGTTCGTTGGGCATGGGCTTCTCGGCGGAAGGGCCGGGGGCAGGGAGATCCATGGTGGACGACATGGCGACCCTCGGGAGCGCGGCGGGGACGGGCGGGGCCGACGGAGCGGTGCTGGGGCGGCACGCGACGCCGGACGGTTGGGGGCTCCTGCGGGGAACGCAGGGCGCGGGGTGGATCGGGTGTAGCACTCTGCGATCCACGACACAAGCCCACAACGAGGCAAACGATCCACAAACGCCGAACGTGCCGCAACGGGCGACATCGGCGCCCTTGGATGGATCCGGCGCGCGCACAGAATCGCGCTGCGCGTCTGGGTTGGACGGGGATCCCCGTGGCGCGGTAGACGCTGCGCCGAGAGGTCGACCATGGGTTCGCTGGTCCGTTTTACGCCAAGCCGTTGGGGCGCCACGGGCGAGGCCGAGGGCACGTTCCGCAACCAAGTGGTCTCGGTGTTCGGCGGCATCCCCGGCGAGGACGCGATCGTCAAGGTGGTCGCTCAAGGCGCGCACAAGGTCGCCGCCACGTGGCGGAGCACCCAGCTCCCGAGCCCCCGACGCGTCGACGTCCGCTGCGGCCGCTACCACCTCTGCGGTGGCTGCCCGATGATGCACGTGGACGCCGCGGGTCAGGAGGGCGCGCACCGTGACCGCGTCCGCGACGCCCTCGATCGCGAGGGTTTGACCGACGTCCAGCTCGGCCGATTCGTGGCGAGCCCCGACGGCCTCGACGACTTCCGCCACGTCGTCAAGCTGGGCGTCGGGTTCTCGGAGCGAGGCGCGCTCCGTGTCGGCGCGTGGGGCCGTGCGACGCGGACCGTCGTCCCGATCCCCGAGTGCAACGTCGCGACCCCGGCGCTGCGGACGCTGATGGGCACGGTCGCCCACCACGTTCGAAAGCTCGACATCCGACCCTTCGATCCCCTCACCGGCAAGGGCGTGCTGCGCGCGATCATCCTGCGCCAATCGGCGAGCAAGGGCGACTTGTTGGTGACGTTGGTCGCCGGCAAACGCCTCCCCCTTCTCGATCAACTCGCGAACGCGATCCGGAGCGAGGTGCGCGAGGTGATGGGCGTTGCGCTCCACCTCAACGAGGACGAGGGCAACGCGATCTTCTCCCGTGACGAGGAGACCGGCCGGATCGGGATCACGATGCTCGACGGCCGCTCCTACATCGAGGAGGAGATCGACGGGATCGTGCACCACATCGGGCCCGCCGACTTCTTCCAGACCAACCCGCGGCTCGCGGCCGCGCTGTGGCGCGACGCGCTCGGGCAGATGGCCCTTCAGCCCGATGAACCCGTCGTCGACCTGTACTGCGGCGTCGGCACCATCACGCTCGCCGCTGCCCAACGCACCGGTTGGGCCCTCGGTGTCGAAGAGGTCAGCAGCGCCACCGAGGCGGCCGCCGACACCGCGCGCCGACACGGCCTGCGCGCCGAGTTCCTCACCGGCCGCGTCGCGGAGGTCCTCGAGGAAGCGAGCCCGCGGCTCTCGGATCTGCGGCCGGTCGTGCTGGTCAACCCGGCGCGCCGCGGCCTCGAGGAGGGCGTCCTCGAGCAGATCACCGAGCTGCGCCCACGGCGTATCGGCTACATCTCGTGCCACCCGAAGGCCCTCGCGCGCGACCTCGCGAAGTTCCGAGCCGCGGGCTTGACGATCGGGGAGATCACCCTGTACGACATGTTCCCGAACACGGCGCACGTCGAGTGCTTCGTCGAAATTCGCGATCCCTCTGCCGACGGCCTCGTGCGCCGCGCGCCGAGGCGGTCGCGCCCAGGAGGCCAGCCATGATCGGCTCTCTGCTCGCTGGCGCCCTGCTCTGGTCGACCGCGTCGCACGCCCAAGACGGCGGCGCGATCCCGACGCTTCAACTCGACACGGTGCTGATCTCGGGTTTTGAAGCCGCACAACCGTTCTTGGCGGCCGAGGCCCTGCGCGTCCGCAGCTTGGTCGAGCGGGCGCTCGCCGATGACCACCTCATCGTCACGATGGCCGAGATTCCGAAGTTTCAGGACACCACGGCGGACGTCTACTTGCAGAGTTGTCCCGCGGGCCAGTACCTCGGGTGCGTGTTCGTCCTCGGGGAGAAGGCGAGCACCGACTACGCGATCGCGGGCCGCATCTCGGCGACCGACGGTGGCTACCGCGTCGTCCTCAGCTTCATCGACGTCCGCGAGAGCCGCCTGCGGATGGATCTCGACGTCATCCTCGACGGCAACAACGACGTCGCGTTCCAAGACGGCGTCCGACAAGCCCTCGGCGCCATGTTGCAAGGTGAGGTCAAGGCCCTGCAAGCCGACCCCGAAGCCGTCGCTGCCGCCGAGGCCGAGAAGGCCAAACGCGACAGCAAGGCCGGCAAGTTCGCCGAGGAGTCCGTCTACGAGCGGCCCGCCGATCTCGAGGACGACCCCGTGGCCCGCGAGGAAGCGCAAACGGTGGCACGCAGCGCCGTGGCACCGACCGGCAAGCTCACCGCGGACGACATGGCTGCGCTCGACGCCGAACCGGGGACCAAGCCCTGGGACCGCGCCGACCTGACGCGGAGCCAGTACCGGACCTACCGCGGCAGCGGCCTGAAGCTCGCCGACTTCCAAGACCGCCTGCTCGGGCGCAAGGGCCAGGTCCTGCTCCGACTCTCGGGCGGCGGCGCCTATGGCGCTTGGCTGCAGCTTCACCAAACCGGGTTCGTGCTCGAGACCGACGCCAACCCGAGCAACGCCAAGCCCGCCGACGTCTTGGGGCAGTCGAGCGTGCAGAGCCAACAGCCCGGGGTGTCGGGTGTCGCCAACTTCGAGCTCGACATCGGCATCAACCGGTGGTTGGAGGTCGGTGTGTTCGGCGGGCTGCGCATCGCGCCGTACCAAGCCCGCTTCGACCTGAGCTACGCCGGCGACGCCGAACCCGCGTCGACACCGTTCCTCCTCGACCGCAGGACCGCTCTGAGCACCCAAGTCGGCGCGCGGATCGGTGTGATCCCTTTCCCGGCGTGGCTGGCCCGCCCCACGCTGCACGTCGGCGGCTCCGCCTGGCTCGGCAACAGCCTCCGGAGCCGCGTCGAGGTCCCCGGCTACCTGCTCGCCTCCCAGATGCGGCCCAACAACAACCTCTACGTCCACATCAACCCGGGGTTCGAAGTCGCTCCGGGCCGATGGCTGCTGGTCTTCGCGCGGGCGGACATCGACGTCCCCGTCACGGGCCGCATCCTGCAGGTGTTCAAGGAAAACGCTGGCCAAGTGCTGCAGGCCAACCGCCCGGCCGAGACGACGACCAATGGCCCGTCGCTGGGCGCGAGCGTCGGCGTGGCGGTTCGGCTGCCGGTCGGCCCCGAGCGTCGGTTCTAAGCGCTCAGCTCGGCGGAAGCAGGTCAGGATCGAGGACGAGGTCTAAGGGTGCAGGAGGCGTCCGCAGTCGGATCGTCTCGTGCAGCACGCGCATGTCGTCGATCATCCGCTGCCCCAGCGGCGTGGCATCCGCCGTCTCCAGCACAGCCCCCATGCCACGGTGGTTCCCCTGAAGGACCTCGTAGCGCCGACGAACGTAGAGTTCGGACTTGGCGATCGGATGGTCCAACGAGGCGAGCCGCTCATGCAGGGCCGATACCGGGACAAACGCGTGCACCGCGAGCAGGACGCCCCACAGCGGCCGCAGGTCCGGACGCACGGGCGACTTTGTCCAAGCCGTCATGCCGTTGTGCACGATCGCGTCTCGGAACGAGAGGAGGTTGGCCTTGGTGTGCTGCGTCTCGTGGATCATCGCTTCCGCCACGGTCAACACGT
>JBJONI010000378.1:0-11580 GCA_046051915.1 Pseudomonadota bacterium | reverse complement strand
TACGACTCGTTCACGTGGAACCTCGCCCAAGCGTTCCTGACGCTCGGGGCCGAGGTGCATGTCCATCGCAACGACGCGATCACCGTCGACGCCGCGCGCGCCCTCGCCCCGACGCACCTGTGCCTGTCGCCCGGCCCGGGGCGCCCGGAGGACTCAGGGGTCTGTCTGTCGATGCTCCGCGCCTTCGAGGGCGAGATCCCGGTTCTCGGCGTTTGCTTGGGACACCAACTGATCACGGTGGCGTATGGCGGTGTGGTCGCTCGCGCACCGCGGCTGATGCACGGCAAAGCCAGCGACATTCACCACCAGGGGGACGGGCTCTTCCTCGGCTTGCCCCAGCCGATGCCCGTCGCTCGTTACCACAGCCTCGCCGCCGTTCGCGCGAGCCTGCCGCCGTGTTTGGAGATCACGGCGGAGACCGTGGATGCGGGCGAGGTGATGGCGATCAAGCACCGAAGTCTTCCCGTCGTGGGCGTGCAGTTCCACCCGGAGAGCGTGCTGACGCCTGACGGTCCCGCGCTCCTTGGGCGCTTTCTCGCGATGACGGCGACGTGACGCGCCGGTCCGACGTGCTGTCCGCTCGGCTCGCGGATCCGGCGCCGCTCTCGGTGGGGGACGCGGACGCGTTGGTCGAGGCCTTGGCCGATGTCGAGGTGGAGGAGGGGACACGACGGCGCTGGCTCGTCGGCCTCAGTGCGCGCCCGGTCGAGGCCGAGGAGCTCGCCGCCCTCGGAGCGGCGATGCGCGCCCGCGCCATGCCGGTCGCCGCACCGCCGGGGGCGGTCGATTCCGCCGGCACGGGCGGGGACGCGAGCCATAGCGTGAACCTGTCGACCGCAGCGGCCCTCGTGGTCGCGGCGTGTGGGGTCCCTGTGGTCAAACACGGCAACCGCGCGGTCTCGGGGCGGTGTGGCAGCGCCGACGTCCTCGAGGCGCTCGGGGTGGTGCTCGCGACATCGGCGCAGCAAGCCGAAGCCCAACTGGACCGCGCGGGCTTTACGTTCCTGTTCGCACCGACGTTCCATGCCGCGACGCGGGCGATCGGGCCCCTGCGGCGGTCGCTCGGTGTCCCGACCGCGTTCAACCTGTTGGGTCCGCTCACGAATCCGGCGCGTCCCGAAGTGCAGCTCGTGGGCGCGGCCTCTCCGGACGCCGCCTCGGCGCTGGCGGGGGCGCTGAGGCGGCTCGGGGTGCGGGGCGCGACGGTGCACGGCGACAACGGATGGGACGAGGCGAGCCCCTGCGCGCCGTGGACGCAGTGGGGGACGGACGGCACGAGGGTTCGGGACACAGCGCTGCGCTGGGGGATCGACGCGTGCGACGCGGCCGACCTCGCGGGCGGTGATCCCGCCGACAACGCCGACGCCCTCCGTCGTGTGTTCGCTGGCGACGGGGCAGAGCGCTCGCGTGGCCTGTTCGACGCGGTTCGCTTGCAGGCGGCGCTGATCCTGACCCTGCGGGGGCACGAGCGTGCGCATGCCGTCGCCTGCGCCACCGAGGCGTTGACCTCGGGTGCGGTTCGGTCGGTGCTGGAACGCCTGTCGGAACGTCCCCCCGAACGCTGAGGAGACCCCATGCCCGTCACGGTCCTCGATCACCCCCTCGCGACGGCGCGCCTCGCGACCCTGCGCGATGTCACGACCTCGACGCCGGCCTTTCGTGGCGCGATGCACGCGCTTGGCTTGTTGCTCGCGGCCGAAGCGACGCGGCGCGTCGCCACTGTGCCCGTCCGCGTCCACACCCCGCTGGCGCTCTGTGAGACCGTGCAGCTCGCGTCTCAGGCGCCGGCCGTCGTCAGCATTCTCCGGGCGGGTCAAGGTCTGGTCGCGCCGTTCCTTGAGGTGCTGCCGGAGGCGGCGCTCGGCACGATCGGCCTTGCGCGCGATCCCGTGACCCACGCGCCGGTGCCGTACCACGAGAAGCTGCCCGACGGCCTCGCGGACCGCGTGGTGTTCCTCGTGGATCCCATGCTCGCGACGGGGGCCTCCGCGATCGACGCGGTGGACCGCTTGGTACGCGCGGGGGCACGACGCGTCGTGTTCGTCGCGGTCCTTGCCGCGCCGGAGGGGATCGACGCCCTCACCGCGGCGCATCCAGCGCTCGACGTCGTGGTCGCCGCCGTCGACGACCACCTCGATGACCGGCGCTACATCGTCCCCGGCCTTGGGGACGCCGGGGATCGCTATTTCGGGACGGCGGGCCACGGCTAAAGCCGGCGCACGTCGTGCTACCATCGGAGCGAGCGGTCGGAGGCTGGACGTGCGACGGAGCGCTTGGCTCGTGTTTTGTTGGGTCAGCTGCGCCGTGCCGCTTCCCGGCGCCGACAAGGCCGTCGACGGGTCGTCCGATGGGGGCAACGACGTGGTCGCGGCGGGTGATCCCTTCGCGTCCCGCGGCCTGAGGCTGCTCAATCGCGCCGAGTACCTCGCGACGGTGCGCGCGTTGTTTCCGACGCTCGCGAGCGACACCTGCGCCTCGACGCCCGATTGCAACCTCACCACGCAGTCGTGCGAGGAGAGCGTTTGTGTCGCGGATGCGTGTGACGTGCACACGTTCACGTGGTCGTCGCCGGCGCCTGTCGGCGGGGCCGTCGTCGTCGCGGGTTCGTTCAACGGCTGGGCCGCCACCGCGGCCGCCGGCGGGCTGCCGATGACGTGGTCGGCTTCCTTGGGCCGCTACTGGGCCAAGACGTCGCTACCGGATGGCACGCACGCCTACAAGATCGTCGTCGACGGCACGCAATGGTTCGCCGACCCCGAGAATCCGCAGACGACGCCGGATGGCTTCGGAGGCAACAACTCGGTGTGGGTGCAGACCTGTGCAGGCGCCGCCCCGGTCGACGCCGGGTGGTTCGACCCCACGTCCGGCTGGTCGCCGGATGTCCGGCCGGAGGGTTTTGCCTTCGACAACGCAGCCGATCGCCGGGTGGACGCCTCGCGGGCGGAGTCGTTCCTCGATGCGGCCGCGGCGATCGCCGCGCGTGTGGTCCCCGATGCCGCCGCAGCCGATGCGCTGTGGGGCTGTGATGTGGACGAGGAGACGTGTCTGCGGTCGGGCGTGGTGGCTTGGGGACGTGCGGCGTGGCGCAGGACGCTCACCGCCGAAGAGGTCGAGCGGCTCGTTGGCTACGCCCTTGCCGAGGACACGCCTGCCCATGGCGTCAGCGTCGTGCTCCAAGCGTTGTTGACCAGTCCGAGCTTCCTGTACCGGTCCGAGGTGGGGACGCTCGACGGCGCGTCGTCGTGGCTCAACGGGGACGAGACGGCGGCGGCGATGGCGTATGGACTGACGGGCACGCCCCCCGACGAAACGCTCCGCGCCGAGGCGGCGTCCGGGGCGCTCGCGACCGCCGAGGGACGCCGTGTTGCGGCGGTGCGCTTGCTCGCGACCCCGGCTGCGCGGCAGACGTGGCGCCGCTTCGTGCAGTCGTGGTTCGGGCTCGATGGCCTCGCGACGCAGACGAAGTCGACCACGGCCTACCCCGCTTGGACGGAGGCCTTGCGCGATGCGGCGTTGCGCGAGACGCTCGACCTCGCGGAGGCGGTCCGGTTCGAGGGCGACGGCAAGCTCGATACGTTGTTGACGGCGTCGTGGACGGTCGCCGATGCGCCGATTCGGGCGTTGTACGGGCTGCCTTCCGGCGAGGGTCGCGTGGACCTGCCGCCGACGCGCGCTGGCGTGCTGGGTCATGCCTCGATCTTGGCGGCGACGGCGCACTCGGACCAGTCGAGTCCGGTTCGACGCGGTTTGTGGGTTCGTCAGCGCTTGCTGTGCGAGACCTTCCCGCCGCCGCCGCCGACGGCAGGAGGGGTCCCCGACGTCGACCCGGCTGCGACCACGCGCGAGCGGTTCGACCAGCACAGCAGCGACCCGAGCTGCGCCGCCTGTCACACCTACATCGACCGGCTGGGCTTTGGCTTCGAGACGTTCGATGGCATCGGCGCGTACCGCACGACGGAGAACGGGCAGCCGATCGACGCCGGCGGCGTCCTCAAGGACGTCGAGGGGCGTGGCACCGGCACAGAGGTGGGGTTCACCACACTGCCCGAACTTGGTGCCCTGCTCGCTGCGAGCGAGGCCGTCGAGCGTTGCGCGGTCGCCCAGTCGGTTCGATTTTTGTGGGGCCTTCCGGTTCGCGCCGACGACGCGCGGCTGACTCCGTTTGTGGAGGCGTTCCGAGCCAGCGGAGGAGACCTCGGTGCGCTGTGGGTCGACCTCGTCGTCTCCGACGCGTTCGTGGAGCGTGCCCCATGACATGGAGCCGTCGTGCCTTGCTTCGAGGGCTCGGCGCTGCCGGCCTCGCCGCGCCGCTCGCGCCGTGGATCGCACCGCTGCGCGCGCGCGCCGTGCCGCTCGGCGCCCAGCGCGTCTTCTTCTTCTACTTCCCCGACGGTGTCCCGGGCCCGTCGCAGAATGGCGAGCCATCGGCTTGGCACCCGAGCCTGCAAGGCGGGCAGATCGTCCTCGGTGACGCGCTCGCGCCGCTGTCGCCGTGGATCGGAGACTGCGTGTTCTTCCGAGGCCTGTCGATGGGTGGGACCGACGCCGGCTCTCATCCAGGCGGCGCGAAGAAGCTGTTGACCGCGGTCGACGGTGGCCAAGGCGAGAGCGTCGATCAGTACTTGTCGCGCACGATCGGCGCGCAGAGCGCGTGGCGCCATCTCTACCTCGGCGCCCAAGCTGCGATGAACGGCGTGTCCGGCGACAAGCACATCGTCTACCCCTCGGCAGGCCAGACGATCCCGCCCGAGGACGATCCCCGTCGTGCGTTCGCGCGCCTGTTTGGGGCCGCGAACCCGGTCCCGTCCTCGTCGGACGGCCCAGCGCCGTGGGACCCGCGTCGCAGCGTGCTGGACGCGGCGCTCGAAGACCTCGGTCGCCTGCGCGCCGAGCTTGGGACGGTCGAGGCGACCAAGCTCGACCTCCATCTTGAGAGCTTGCGCGAGCTCGAGACACGGCTTGGCACGGTGCTGCCGACGGACCCCGGCGCGGTCGCGGCGAGCTGTGCGAACCCCGCGATCGACACGGGCACCCTCTCGGACAGCAACCTGTACGACCCGGCGCGCTTCCCTGACATCCTCAAGGCCCAAATCGATCTCGGCGTCCTCGCGGCGTCGTGCGGGCTGACGCGGGTCGTGACGCTGCAAGGCAGCGTGCACACGAGCGAGCTCGTGATGTCCCGGTTCGCTGGAAGCGCGATGTACGATCCGGGCTACGACATGCGCTCACATCAGGCGAGTCACTACGGCGCCAGCCACAACCCGGGCAGTCGCGAGTACACTGCGTTCGTCCAGCAGCGCGCTTGGTGGGCATCGCAGTTTGCCTACTTGCTGGAGCGGCTCGCAGCGACGCCGGACGGGGATGGGACGATGCTCGACACGAGTTTGGTCGTCCTTTGCACCGAGGTTTGCGACGGGAACACGCACGGCCACGACGACATGCCGCTTGTGCTGGCGGGTCGCGCCGGCGGCCGCATCTCGACGGGTCGGCTCCTCGACGTGGGATACCGCCGACACGGCGACCTCTGGTGCTCGGTCGCCACCGCGGCGGGCCAGACAACGAATGGCTTTGGGGACAGCAGCAGCGGGCCGATCCCCGGCCTGATCACGGGTTGAACCTCACCACGTCTCGTGGCTGCACCGCGTGAGCGCCATCGCCATCGAGCGAGGGAGAAACTTGGCCTTCGGGAGGATGCGTGCGGGGGCGACGCTCAGCGTCTCCCGAACCCGGAGGCCGTGCTTCTCCGCGAGGAGGATGAGCTCGGACTCTCGACGGAACTCGTAGATGTGGTCGATCTGGGCGGCGGTGAGCGCGCCGGTGACGAAGGCGGTGCCGCCTGGCTTGAGCAAGCGGGCAATCACCGCGAACAGCTTGTCGGGATCCTCGAGGTGCTCGACGAGGAACGAGCAGATCAGCGCGTCGGCGACGGCCTCGGGCAGGGCGTCGAGATCGAGCGCGTTGCGCAGGGTGTACGTCGCGCGTGACGCCACACCCGCGCCCGCCGTGATCGCCGACGCGATCGCGATCGACGAGGGCGAGATGTCGTAGCCTTCCAGGGTCGCGTCAGGCCGAGCGTGCAGCGCCCATGCCCCCCAACCGCCGTGGCCGGGTGCGATCTCGATCAGCTTGGCGCCATCGGCGAGCGGCGCGAGGAAGCGGTCTTGGAAGAACCGCATGATGTCCATGTGGTGGGACCACAGGAAGTTCGTGATGTAGACGCCCCAGAGGTAGGTGTCCATGACGTGCCGCTGCGAGTACACGTCGGCATGGGCTTCCTCGAACGACGTGTGGAGGTACCGCCCCGCAGCCTCGTAGCGGGCCTGCTCGTAGATGACTTCGCCGGAGAACTGGGCGAACGCATCGACGGAGCTGGTCAACCAGTCCTCGCCGCGCGCTCGCTCCAACCACCCGAGGTACGTCTCGGCGGTGGCGTCGAAGCGCGCCGGATCGATCGCGCGGGCCTCCTCGATGCCGCGGAGGTTGCGTGGGTGACGGGCGGCGACGTCGGCGAACAACGCCGCCACGCGCTTGGGCATCGCGGCGGTCATCCGCCCGCCTTGGCGGTGAGCAAGTCGAGGAGCTGGCCGACATTCTTGAGGCCGGTGACCTCGCCCGACGTCATGCGGACCCCGAAGGCGCCTTCGACGCGGAGCATCAGCGTCACGTGCATCAGGCTGTCCCAGCCTTCGATGTCGGCCGCGGTGGTGTCGCGGGTCAGGGTGATGTCGTCGTCGTCAAAGGCGTCGCGGAAGACGTCGGTCAGGCGGGCGAGCAGGTCGGCGGACATCGGGGGCTCCTTGAAGTCAGAACTGGAAGTAGACGAAGTCGTTCACGGTGGGCCGGTAGAACACGACGATCGCGGTGAGCGCCACCGCCCACGCCGTGCTTTGGAACGTGGCCCACCAGGGGCCGCGCTGCAGCTTCGGTAGCGCGTAGGTTTCGAACAGCAGCGCGCCGAGGAGCGGGAGGGCACCGAACAGGCAGACCATCGCGAGGCCGCCGGCGACCACCCACGACGCTGTCGATCCGGCGAACGGGTTCTTCGCGAAGTGGGTGAGCAACCGTCCGACGCTGGGCTCGCGGAAGATCATCATCCCGACCAAGGTGTGCAAGAACATCAGCGGCACGAGCACCGGGCGCCAGTCACGTGCTTTGCGTGTCTTGCGGGGGATCTTCTGCTGCGCCCACGCCCACACGGTGCCGATGACCGCGTAGTACGCACCCCACGCGATGTAGTTCCACGTCGAGCCGTGCCAGATCCCGGAGAGGAACATGGTGATCGTCAACGACCGTGCCGTGTGCCAGAACGGCGACCAATCGCCCGTGCCCGGCACGGTGATCCACCGGCGAACCCACGGGGAGAACGAAGCGGGCATGTACACGTAGTCGCGCAGCCACGTGCTGAAGCTGATGTGCCACCGCGTCCAGAAATCCATCGGACTGGTCGCGAGGTAGGGGTGGTTGAAGTTGTCGAGGAGTTCAAAGCCGAGCATCCGGGCGGTGCCGCGCGCCATGTCGGTGTAGCCGGTGAAGTCGGCGAGGACTTGGATCGAGAAGCCGAGCGCGGCGAGCCAGATCATCGCGAACGTCGGATCGTCGTGGGCATAGACGATGTTGACGTACGGGGCCATCGTGTCGGCGATCACGACCTTCTTGAACGCCCCCCACAGCGCGAGGCTCACCCCGGAGGCGACTTGCGCGGCCTGGAAGGTGCGCGGGTTTTCGACTTGTGGGAGCAACGCGTGCGCGCGTGCGATCGGGCCGGCGACGAGCTGCGGGAACAGCCCGATGAACACCAAGAAGTCGACGAGGTCGGTGCGGGCCTTGAATTGCCCACGCCAGACGTCGATCACGTAGGCCATCGCGTGGAAGGTGTAGAACGACAGGCCGACGGGCAGCGCGACCTGCAGCGTGGTCGGATGCGCTGCGAAGTGCAGGACGTGCAGGGTCGCGACCACGGCGTCCTCGAAGAAGTCGAAGTACTTGAACCCACCGAGGATGCCGAGGTTGAGGACGACGGCGGCGCCTACCCAGGTGTCGCGTCGCGCGGCGTCGCGTTCGACCGCGAGCCCGAGGGCGAAGTTGAGCACGCTCGACGTGAGCAGCAGCGCGCACAGCCACGGCTGAATCCAGCCGTAGAACACGAACGACACGAGGGCGAGCCAAGCATTCTGCACGCGACGCCAGCGTGCGAGCGCCCAATGGACGACGAACACGACGGCGAAGAACACGAGGAAGACGGGGTCGACGAACGACATGTGCGGAGGGTAGCCGTGGCATGGGGGGACGTCCACCGCGCCCCTGGGAGTCGCCGATGGCGGACTGTGCGCTCGCGTTGGCCCTCGCGTCGACGATCACGCTCGTCGAGCCCGAACGTGGCGCTCCGATCGCCGTCCGCGCCCCGGTGACCTTGCCCTGGCAGGTCGGCGAGATCACGCTCGATGGGTCGTTTGAGGAGGCCGCTTGGGGGGAAGCGGGTTGGCGTGCGCTGTTCCCGGCCGATGGCGCCCGCGTGAGCCCGGCGGTTGCCCTCGCGGTCGTCGCTGATCCGGCCGGCCTCGTCATCGGTTTGCGGGGAGACGCGGGGGGCCTCAGCGCAGAGGTGCGCGTCGATCCCGACGGTCTCGGGCAACGGGCGATGCGGTGGCGTTCGGCCGCGCCGTCGGAGGTCTGCTCGCTCGCGGGGATTCCGACAGGTCGCATCTGGCCCGTGGGGCCTGGCGCCGTGCCCTGCGACGTCGGTCCCTCGCCCGAGGTCGCTGTCGGCCCACGCGGTTGGGAGGTGCGCTGGCCTTGGGAGGCTCTCGGCCGCGCCTCCTCGCGCCTCACGGTCGCCGCGGTGGTGCGGGGACCCCAAGGTCGGCTCGGGACCACGTCGCGCACGGGCGGCCTCACCACGTCGTTCGG
The DNA here is from genome assembly GCA_046051915.1 of Pseudomonadota bacterium. Lineage (GTDB taxonomy): Bacteria > Myxococcota_A > UBA796 > UBA796 > JBEIFN01. The sequence goes on along the minus strand of JBJONI010000378.1, from coordinate 2,673 downwards.
CGAGGGATGGCACGTCGCGGCGCCGGGCCTCGGTGCCGTGCTCAAGGTGACGACCGACCTCCCCGGCGACGATCGCTACGCCCTCACCGTCGCGAGGTCGCCTCGCCAGCCTGCGCGCTGGGCGTGGAGTCGGTGGCTGGAAGGGGAGCGGCTCGATGGCGGCTGGCTGCAGGTCCACGCAGCGGGCGAGGTCGTGTGGACGGCTCCAGCGGTGGCCGCGCAGGGGGTTCTGGTCGAGGTCCGCGATGAGGCCGCGCCGGTGGCCGCAGCGGTGGTGGCGCAGGTGCCGCGCAAGCGGGTGGGCGTGGACCTGGTGACGCCGGTCCACGAGGGCGCGTTCGTGTTGCACGGGGCGTACCCGAACCCATGGGCGCCCTCGGTGCGCGTCGACGACGTCGACGGCCTGGTGGGGTGCGCGACGGCGGCGTTGCCAGCCGGCGAGTGGCTGTGGACGGTGGACCTGCCGAGCGGGACGGGCGATGTCTGGATCACGCTTCCGGACGGAACACGGTGGACCTCGGTGGCGGCCGATAGGGAGAGGCGATGACGCGGTGGGGCTGGGTTGCGCTGGTGGGAACGGGGTGCGGGTGGGGCGCGCCGTCGGCGACCCCCTCAACCACCGCGGAGGCGCCCGCAATGGCGCCCGTCGCCTCGTCCCTCGCGTCGCCTGCCGCGACGCCGGGTGCGCCGCCTACCGAGGCCGTGGTGGCGCTTCCGCCCGACGCCCCGTGGATCCTGTCGGCGCAGGAGACGGTCGCCGTGGTCGCCGTACGTGGCGATCAGGTGCAGGCCACCGTCCGCACCTTCGCGCCCGAGGACGACGTGGCGGCTCGGGTCGACCGCGTGTTGGCCGCGGCGGGCTGCACGGCGACGCTTCCCGAGTCGTTGGGGCCCGATCGCCGCTGGCATTGCGCCGATCCGGAGCGCGGGTACCGGGGCTTGGACATCACGCTGGGCGCGGCCGCTGCCGATGGCGCACGTCCGGTCAGCCTGGTGTGGTTCCGTCGTCCGGCGCCGTGATCCCCGGTCGGACAGCGTCGCGTTTCCGCGCTAGGGTGGAACGAGGAGGTCGCGATGCGACGCGCTTGGTGGCTCGCCTTGGCGTGGAGCGGCTGCAAGGCTTGGCTCGACATTCCGCCGCCCGGTCAGGTGTTCCGCGTCCTCGGTTTTGAAGAGGTGACCGATCAGCTCGGGTTCGCCCACGTGGGGCCGACCTACGGCATGGGCTGGGGCGATCCGAACGGCGACGGCTTGCTGGACCTGTGGTCGGGCAACCATGCGGGCCCTCCGACCCTGCACCTCAACCAAGGGGATGGCACGTTCCTCGAGACGTACGCGACGGGCTGGCTCGATCCGCTCGACGGCGCCTGGGCGGACCAGACCTACGACGCCCACGGCACGTTGTGGGTCGATCTCGATGGCGATGGCGACGAGGACCTGATCGAGAGCGTCGGGGCGCAGCGGGGCGAGGGCTTGGGCGGCACGGTCGTGCACCTCAACGAGGGGGGGCGTTTCGTCCGCGCACCGGACGATCTCGGTTTGACGCACACGAACGCGTCGGGTCGCTGCCCGGTCCCCTACGACGCGAACGGCGACGGGTTGACCGACATCCTGATGGTCGCGCAGCCCAAGGTGGACGGCACGTTTCCTTCGGCGTTGTTCCTCCGTCAGCCCGCGGGCGGTTTCGTCCAGTCCTTTGAAACACCCGCGGAGATCGCGGTGCCCACGGCCTTGTGCGGTCAACTCGCGGACCTCGACGGCGACGACCAGGCAGAGCTGTTGAGTTTCGGCCGCCCCGGACACCTGCTCGCGCAACGTGGCAACGGCGCGTCGCTGATCGACGTGACCGCCGCCCTTGGCGTACCCCAGCCCCTGTACCCCTACGACGTCGTCGTGGGCGACTTCGACAACGATCTGCACAACGACCTGTTCGTCAGTCGGTTTTCGGAGAAAAGTGACGTCGATCTACGCCCGGAGGACGGTCGTCTCGCGCTCAGCCTTCGGCTGAACGGTGGGAGTGTTCAAGGGGTGCGGTTCCGTGGCGGGGGTTCGCTGACCATCTCGCTCGATCCTCCCACGTTCTGGGAGCCTGACGTGTTCAAGGTCGGCGCGGGGTGCAGCGTGCGCGCGGTCCCGTCAGCGACCCTCTTTCAGCTCACGTTCACGGCCGACGACGCGGACGTGCAGGGTCGGTGCGCGATCACGCCAGGTGTGTCGACAGGCTTGTACGTCGGCCTTCAGGACGGGGTGTGGTCGGTGCTGCTGGCGACCGCCGAGTACAACCGCGGCAACGTCATCATCCAAGGTACGGCACCGATGACCGACGTGGTCCAAGACGGCATCGACCGGCTCTCGGAGGCCGACGCGACGCAGTTCAACCGCGATCGCCTCTACCTTTGGCGCGAGGGGTCCTTTGAGGACGAGGGCTGGCAGCGCGGCATCCAACAGCTCACGCAGTGCACGTCGGCGGTCGCTGGCGACTTCGACAACGACATGGATCTCGACCTGTTCCTCGCGTGCGCGACGCCCGTCTCGAACACGCCGGACTTGCTGTACCGCAACGACGATGGGGTGTTCTCGCTGATCGCCGAGCACGGGGCCGAGGGGGCTTCCGTGGGTCGGGCCGATTCGGTGGCGATGGCGGACTACGACGAGGACGGGTTCCTCGATCTC
>JBJONI010000377.1:0-3726 GCA_046051915.1 Pseudomonadota bacterium | reverse complement strand
CGCGCGCGGCGTCTCCTCCTGACCGGCGGTGCAGCGAGCCGGTCGGAAGACTAGCGCGGAGGATTCGTGGGGGGCACGTTGGGGGAGCCGTCGGTCCCGTCGCCGACGTCGGAGAGCTGCTTGAGCACTTGCGCGGCGTCTCGGACGGTCGGGTCTCCCTCGGCGATCTCGGCACGTGCGCGTTGGACCTGTTCGCGGTCGGCAGCCCGCTCCTCGGCACGTCCGCCCTGCCGCGCCTCTTTGCGCGCGTCGCCGCGCTCCCGCCAGATCTCGCGTTGCTCCTCAAGCGTATGACCCTTGCGCGTCGCGATGCGCTCCCGGATCTCGTGCTTGGTGACCCCGAGCTCCTCGGCGCGCGCGGCCACGGACTTGTGGCCGGCGCGTTCCGCCTCGCCGACGGACGGGGCTGCTTCGTCGGCTGCGGCCTGCGGTGCGCCTTCCTCGCTGCGCTCGCGCTCGGGGCGTACCTGCGCGCCGCCGGAGAGCGCGCTGACCGTCGCCACCAGGCCGCGCACAACGACCACGAGCGCGATGACGAGCGCGACGGCGCCGACCGCGAGGAGGACCCGCTTCATGGGAGGCCATCTCACCGCCACAACGACTCCGGGTCGAGGCGTTTCGCGCGTTGCACGGCGCGCAGGACCTTCTTGTCGGTCGTCACAGCGACGCGTTGGTCGTCGTCGAGCGCGCGGCCGACGCAACCGCCGAGGCCGAGCGGCACCGGGCATAGCGCGAACGGCGTTGTCGACCGCGCGGCGACGTCCCGCAGCGCTTGCACCACCGGAGCCCCGAGCCGCTGTCGCGCCGTCGCGAGGCGTGCGTCGAGCGCCGCGTCCAAGGACCGGAGGGCCTCCCGTGCCGACGTGCCTTCGCGTTCGGCTTTGGCCTCAAGATCGAGCCGCGCCTCGCGGTCGACGCCGTCGAGCGCTTGCAGCTCCGAGGACACCAACGACAGGACGTCGTCGGGCATCGCGAGCCACGACGCCCCTGCGGGCCCAGCCGCCGTCACCGGCGTCTCCGGGGGGGTGAGCCGCAACGTGGGCCACGGGCGCGCGGTGAGCGCGGCCAGCCGGGCCGTGAGCTTGGCATCGTTCGTCAGCGCCATGGCGACGGCAGGGGATTGGTCGGTTCCCGGGCACGCTTGCGCCACGGCGGCGCCGCTGGGTCGACGAAAACCCGGCAGGGGCCGTACCTCGCACGGGGTCCACGCACGCCCAGCGGTCGCCGAGGCGATCGCCGACGTCATCGCCGATTCGGTGTCCTCGACGAGTTCCGTCGTGAAGGCTTCGAGGATGCCGGCATGGCGGGAGAGGTCGCGTCGAAGGCGATTTGCGTAGGCGCGCGCAGCCTCGGGCGCGTCGGGTCCCAGCAGGTCGATGGAGGTTTCCAAGCCTTCCAAGAGCGCGACCGCCTGGCGTTGGGCGGCCTGATCCGCAGCGAGGCGGTCAGGCAGCTCGTCACACATCACGACGAACGCTGGGACTTGGGCGGACACGGCCTCGGCCGTCCACCACCCGTCGCCGGCGTAGGCGAACGGCGCCGCACCGACTTGGAGCGCCAAACAGGTGGCGAAGGCGCGCCGGGCGACGTCAGGTCGGCTGGCCATTGGCGTCACACGGCGGCAGGCCCAGGTAGGGGTCGACGACATCCTTCTTCTTCTTGACGAACGGCTCCGTCTGCTGCCCTTGCCATGCGCGGAGCGTCGCGATCGTCTCCAGCAACAGGGGCTCTGGTGGCTCCTGCTCCGGTGCCGGCATCAGTCGGTAGTCGCGCGTCGCCCAGTCCCCCTCGGCGCCTTCGTTGAACGCGACCTCCAGCGTGGTCGACACGCCGTCCTTCGTCATCGTGAGGTGGATGAACTCCCAGTTCTCCGCGGCCACCTTGCTGATCGTCCACCCGGACGCCGTCGTCGCGCCCTCCTTGAACGGGATCTCTCCCCGCGATTCGACGGCGTCGGCGGGACGGCACTTCGGAAGCAGGGCGGCGGGGTCTTCCGTCGGCGCGTCCGCCGCTGGGGCAGCGGTGTCGGTGGCGGGGGCGGCGAACCAGTGGCAGCCAGCGAGCGCAGCGGCCAAACCGAGGGTGACGGCGAGGCGGAGCATCGAACCTCCAACAGCAGGTAGAGCTTATCCCGTTCTCCACGCCGTGGGTGGACGGCGTGACGCCCTTCGTGCAAGAACCGACAAGGAGGTGCGCATGCGCGCTCGGTGGTGGATGGTGGTCGGTCTCAGCGCGTGCGGTACCAGCATCGAGGGACAGTGGGTCGGAAAGCTCGCGTGCGGCGGCTTCCCTTGGGATGTGACGCTGTCGCTCGAGAAGGGGGACGACAAGAACTTCGTCGGGGACGGCACGCAGGAGCGGTCGTTCACCAACCTCGACGGCCTGACGACGGAGATCGTGATCACCTTCTCGGCCGATCTCTCTCAGGAGAAGGCCAGCGGCGAGCAGGTGCTTCGGGGCGACTGGACCTGCGTCGACGAGGTGACGTCGGAGATCTTTGCGCCGGGTGCGGAGCCCGAGGTCCTCACCGCGGGCTGCACGCCCGGGCGCTTCGCGAACTACACGCTCACGTGGGACGGTGAGGACGCGATCGCCGTCGACGGCTCTGACGGGTGCAGCGGCGACTTGTCACGTCGCTGAGCCCGGCGTCGTCGTCGGGGGTTCTGTGTCTCCTTCCGGTCGGGGGTGGAGATCGTCGTGTGTGGGCAATGCGTGGTCGACGGCCTCGTTGGCAGCGTCTGAGGTCATCGCGTTGCCAGGACCCCCTGCGGCCCTTCGCCCGCTGCTGAGCAACGCGAGCCCGATGAACAGCAACACGGCACCCGCGGCGCCGACGGGTGCGAACGTGTCGAGAGCGACCGTTTTCGCGCCTTCGCGTTTGGGCGTCGCGGCCTCGTTGTCGAGCCGTGCGCGTGCCACCGCCAGCAGACGTGGGTCCACACCCCGGTCGCGCGCAACGCCGAGCATCCGTCGCGCGAGATCGCCCTGACCCTCCTCGATCGCCAGCAGGGCGGCCCAAAACGGGGTTCCGGGGTCGTCGGGCAGCCTCGCCCGAACCTCGGGCACGCAACGCCGCAGCGCGTCGGCGTCCGACGTGGCGATGGCCCATTCGCACAGGGCCGGCCAGGCGAGCGCGACCTCGGGGTGTGCTTGGGTGACGCTGGCCAACAGCGCACCGGCCTCGTCGAGTTCGGGGCGACCCTGCGGCAGGGCTTCCTCGTCCTCGGGGCGCAGCAGTGCGATGGCGAGCGCCACTTGGTTTTCTGGGGTGTCGGCGCGCTCCATGGCGGTGCGACAGTGCCCGATCGCGGCCAAGGCGTCGCCGGTCTCCAGCACGACGCCGCATCGACGTCGCCAGCCCCGGTCCCACTCGGGAGCGGCGGTGGTCACCCGCGTGAACGCTTCCGCGGCTTCGTCCAGCCGCCCGGCCTTCCATGCCGCCTCGCCCGCGGCCACGTCGTCTGCGACGGCGGGTGGCACGTCCTCCCCGGGGACAGGAGGCTCCTGCGCGTATCCGAGGGTGGGAGCGAGGAGGAGTTCGGCCACGATCCACCCGACAAGCCTGTTCATCGCGTCTCCCGACGTCACGAGGCTAATCGGCGTGCCTTGCGCGCGCACCTTGGCTAGGGCGAGCGGGGGAGGGCGCGATGCAGATGGCGATTCGCAGGTGGTCCCGTCCGTGGCCGAGCCGGATCGGCCTCGTCGCGTGGGTGATCCTCATCGGCA
>JBJONI010000376.1:0-11794 GCA_046051915.1 Pseudomonadota bacterium | reverse complement strand
CCCAGCGGGCGCCGCCGACGGCATCGCGAAGCGATGCGGTGCCGGCCCGGCTGCCGTGATGCGGGGCGACGACCACGGCCGGCGTGCCGTGCGCGGGCGGCGGCGCGCGCGCGCCCTCGTGGTCCCCTGGGAGCCACACCGTCTGGGGCAAGGAGAGCACCAGGCTGCGCGCGTTGCGGCTCGAGCGCGGGGGTTGGGGCCCGTCGGGTCCGATGACCGCGAGTGGGCCGATCGTGGCGCCGGCGCTAAGGCCGCGGACGTCGATGCCGCGCGCGTACGCTTGGGCGAGGACCGGCGCGGAGAGGCCGAGGTCGCCCACCCACAGGTGGTCGACGCTCACCCGGTCAAGGACCTCCACCAAGCCGCCTGCATGGTCGCGATCGGCGTGGGAGACGAACACCGCGTCGAGTTCGGTGCGGCCCGTGCGCAGCAGCCACGCCCCAACGCCGGCACCGGGGGGCCCGACGTCGACCAGCCCGCGCCAGCCGTCGTGGGTCTCGATGAGGGTCGCGCTCCCTTGTCCGACATTGAGGGCGATCACCGACGTCCCGGAGCGGGGCTGCGGTGCGCGCGGCCACAGGACCACGAGCGTGAGCAACGCCGCGCGCGTCGGGTGACCGGCGGTCCACGTCAGCCCGAGGACCCACACGAGCGCGCGCACGCCGTCGACGGCGGGGTGCCAAGCCGGCCACGCCAATGTCGCGAGCACGGCGAGCTCAAGGTCGGCGGCACGTGAACCAAGGTCGACGAACGGGCCGGCGAGGTGCTCGGGGAGGGACAGGCTCGCGAACGCGAGCGGTGTCAGGACGAAGGTGGTGAATGGGACGGCAAACGCGTTGGCGAGCAGCCCTGTCGGCGGGAAGGTCTGGAACCACCAGGCGGAGACGGGCAGCGTGCCGAGGGTCGCCGCCGCCGTCGCGACCAAGCCTTCGCGGACGACGGCGGGCATGCCCGACCGCGCTGCTTGACGGTCGAGCCACGGTCCCCAGGCGACGAGACCGAGCACGGCGGAGAACGAGAGCTGAAAGCTGGCGGACGCCACCATCGAGGGGTCGATGAGCAAGACGCCGATGGCGGCGAGGCCGAGCGCACCCGTCGGCGACAACGGGATCCCGAGGTGGCGGGCGCCGGTGACGCAAGCGACGGCGACGCAGGCGCGCAAGGCGCTCGTCGGCCACCCGACGAGGCCCGTGAACGCGATCGCGCTCGCCAACGCGAGCAACGGACGGAGGAGGTGCAGTCGGCCCGCAGGCCACCGCAGGGTCGTCGTCCCGATCAGCGCGCGCGCGACGAGGTCGCCGGCGTACGCGGCGAGCGCGACGTTGGAGCCGCTGATCGCGAGCAGGTGCGACGTTCCCGTGTCGCGCATGGTCGTCAGCGCACCCGGGCTCAGGCCGCTGCGGTCGCCGAGCGCGATGGCGGCGAGCAACGGATGGCAGGCGCGCGGCGTGGGGGGCGCGACCCCGAGGACGTCATTTCGCCATGCGCGCAACGAGGTGTGGATCTTGGCGCGTCGGGTCGCGTCGTTGGGGTCGGGAGCGCCCGGCATCGAGGGGCGGCGCGGGTCCACCGCCTCGCCGACGGCGAGGATGGAAGCGCTTGGCGCGGGGGGCGTCCCTCGCCAGACGACCTCGATGCGTCCGGTGTGCGCCACCGGTTCGTCACCCACGGCGGCGGCGCGGCGCACGCACACCGGCAGGCGTTGCCCCGACGCGGGCCCGCAGACGACGCCGTCGACCCACACCACGCCACGCAGCGTGGGCCCGTCGGGCGTGGCCGCGACGCGCAGGCCGATCAGAGACGCCCCGACGAGGCCGGCCCCAAGGCCACGGTGTCGGCGCAGGCTGAGCCCTGCGAGGCCCAGCCCCAACGCCGCGCTCGGGGAGACGGCGGTCGCGGGCCCTCCCCACGCGGCGATCAAGGCGCCGAGCCCGAGCGCGGCGGCGCGATGCATGCCTCCTCCCCGGTGGCGCGTCGTGCAGGCCGGCGGCCGAGCAGAATGGACGTTGGCCCGTGGTGTCGTCCAGCGCGGCGTCGGACGCGTTACGACGCGGCGCGAGAGGGACGGGATGACGTCGTGGAGAGCCGTTGCGCGTGCCACGTCGACCTGGCTGCGCCTGCGGCTGCAAGGCGCCGGCGACGACGACGCAGCGCGTCAGCGGGCGCTTTGGGCGCTCTACGAGGGGTTCGCGGGTCAGTTCCCCGACGTCGCGACGGTCGACCCCGTCGCTCTGTGCGCCGACTTGCGCGCGGGCGTGCCTTGGGTGGTGGTCGATGTGCGGGGCGAGGCCGAGCGGGCGGTCTCGACGCTTCCGGAAGCGATCAGCCTCGACGCGCTCACAGCGGGAGGGGCGGCGTACCGTGGGCGCCCGGTCGTGGTGTACTGCACGCTCGGCTACCGCAGCGCCACCGCGGCGCGTGCCCTTGCCGGCCAGGGGTGGCAGGTCAGCAACCTCGCCGGCGGCGCGCTCGCTTGGACGCACGCCGGGGGAGGCCTGTGGGCGGACGGGGTTTCGGTGGATGCGCTCCACGTCTACGGGTCGTCGTACAACGTCGCAGCCTCGTGGGTTCGTGGCGTCTGGTGATCTCGACCGCCCGAGGGTGTGATAGGCTCACGAGGATCATGGCCTGCCGCAAAGCGCGGCGGCCGTCGGAGGAACGACGATGGTGGATCAAGCGACGTTGCGTCAAAAGCGGCAGGAGCGCACCTTCCAATCGGTGGCGGAGCTGTTCCTCTACCGGACGGGAGAGTCCCCCGACGACATCGGGTGGGAGTACCCCAACGAGGCGGGGACGTGGCTTCCCATGAGCTGGTCCCAGTGTCGGTCGCGCGTCGAGGCGTTGACGGCCGGTATTCGGTCGCTCGGGCTTGGCTTGGAGCAGCGTGTGGCGATCATCTCGACGACCCGCATCGAGTGGGTGCTCGCCGACCTCGCGATCGCCTGTGCCGGCACGGCCTGCACGACGGTTTACCCGTCGAACACGCCGGCAGAGTGTGAATACATCCTGAACAATTCTGATTCCCGGCTCGTCTTTGCCGAGGACGCCAGCCAAGTGGCCAAGCTGCAGGCGATCCGGGCGTCGATCCCCCAGGTTCAGCGTGTGGTCGTCTTCGAGGGTCCGGGCAGCGAGGATGGCTGGGTGCAGACCTGGGACGCCTTCGAGAAGCAGGGCTTGGCGTCCCACGCCGCCGACGTGGGGGCGTTCGTCCAGACGATCAGCACCATCCGCCGCGAACACCTCGCGACCCTGATCTACACCTCGGGGACGACCGGCGTGCCCAAGGGCGTCGAGCTGCTTCACGATTGCTGGATCTTCGAGGCCGAGGCCCTCGATGACGTCAACCTGTTCCAGTCCGACGACAAGCAGTACCTGTGGCTGCCGATGAGCCACAGCTTCGGCAAGGTGTTGGAGATCATCACGATCGCCGGGAACATCCGCACCGCGGTCGACGGACGAGACCCGAAGAAGGTGGTCGACAACCTCGCGATCATTCAGCCGACGTGGATGGGGGCGCCGCCGCGCATCTTCGAGAAGGCGTACGGCAAGATCGTCACCGGTGCCACGGCGAGCGGCGGCCTGAAGGCGAAGATCTTCGAATGGGCCCTCGGCGTCGGCCGGCGCGTCAGCGCCCTTCGGCAGCAGTACAAGGAGCCTACCGGTCTGCTTGCAATCCAAGCCAAGATCGCGGACAAGCTCGTCTTCGGCAAGGTCCGTGACCGCTTCGGTGGTCGGATTCGGTTCCTGATCTCGGGCTCCGCGCCGTTGTCTCGGGACATGGCGGAGTTCTTCCACGCGATCGGCATGCCGATCCTCGAGGGCTACGGGCTCACCGAATCGAGCGCTGCGAGCTTCGTCAACATGCCCTACAACTTCAAGTTTGGCACGGTGGGCCCTGCGCTTCCGGGGATCGATGTGCGGATCGCGCCGGAGACGGGTGAGGTGCAGTTCACTTGTCGCGGGATCATGCGCGGCTACCACAACCTCCCCAACGAGACGGCGGAGGCCTTGGACGGGCGTTGGCTGCGGACGGGCGATCAAGGCGAGCTCGACGAGAACAACCGGCTGAAAATCACCGGTCGCATCAAGGAGCTGATCAAGACCTCGGGCGGCAAGTACGTGGTGCCGGCCAAGCTCGAGAGCCGTCTCAAGGCGCTGTCGCCGTACATTGGGCACGTCGTCGTCCATGGGGACGGCCGCAACTACTGCTCCGCGTTGGTCACGATGGACCCGGACCGGCTTCCCGAATGGGCCGAGACGCACGGGCACGCAGGCAAGGACTACGCGGTCCTCAGCCAACTGCCTGAGATCAAGGCGATCGTCGACAAGGCCCTCAAGGAGCTGAACAGCGAGCTCGCGTCCTACGAGACGGTCAAGAAGGTCACGATCCTGCCGAACGATTTCACGGTCGAGACCGAGGAGCTCACCGCGAGCTTCAAGGTCAAGCGCAAGCTCGTCGAGAAGAAGTTCAAGGACGTCCTCGACGCGATGTACGCCTGAGCCAGCTGGCTCAGCGGCTGTAGGCCTCCGTCAGCCGCTTGCGGATGCTGTCCTGCAAGCGGTTGGCGTCGATCCCCGCTGCCCGCGCGAGCAGGCCGAGTTGGACCTCGACGACGACTTGGCTCGGCTCGACGTGGACGCTGCCGGTGACGCCGATGCCCTGCACGGCGGCCCTGGCGCCCGACCAAGCCAGCTTGACCCGGTACTTGCTGAGGATGGCCTCAAAGCCCGCGAGGCGCTTCTGGGCTTCGGCGAGGTCGAGGTTGTGGGGGGTGACGACGCGGACGCTGGACATGGACTCCCCTCAGGTTTCGGCGGCGGTGGTGCCGTGCAGCACGGCTTCGACGGCGTGATCGGCCAGATCGGCGGCCCACTGGACCCGGCGCGGGTCGTCGGGTGCGTGCAGGGCCGCGAGGCCGTCGAGCAGGGCCGCGAGCGGCGGCAGGCCGGGACCCCAAGCAGGCGCCAACAGGTCGAGCGCCTCGTGGTGGCCGATGTCGGCGATCGCCTCGGCGACCCGGAGGTCCACGGCGACGGCGGCTTGCCACGTCGTCACGAGCGCGTCGTGGGCGGCCTGGGTGCCTAGGCGCCCGAGGGCGGCGAGGACCTCGTCGGAGGGGGTGTCGTCGAGCAACGACACGAGCGCGTCGGTGGCGGCGTCGCCGAGCGCGACGAGCGGCGGGATCGCTTCTGCGGCGACGTCCGGGGCGGCGCGGTCGGCCAGCCGCGCGAGCGCGTAGGCGACCGGGTGCGGGTCGGCATGCGGGGCGAGCACGCGCGTCGCCATGCGGCAGGCGCGGGCGACGACGACGTCATCGTCGTCGCCCTCCAGCACCGCCACCAACTCGGCTTGGTTGGACTTGTGGCCGTCGGTGAGCACCGTCTCGACGCAGCTCGGTGTGGCGAGCGTGGGGCGGCGGAACAACGCCCAGGCCGTGGCGCGGCGGGTCGCTGCTTGCAGCCCTTCGAGCGCGCTCGCTTCGTCGACGCGGCTCGCGAGCGTCGTGACGGCGGCGGCCGCGACCGAGAGTTCGAGCGCCTGCCGACCGGGGTCTTGCGGGTGGCTCGGTGGACGCGCAAGCGCCTCGGTCAACGCATCGACCGCGATCGCGAGCGCACGGTAGTCCGTCGCAGGCTCGTGATGGTCGCCCTCTCGGAGCCATTCACCGATTCGGTCGTTGCGGTGCCGCAGGATGTCGGCGCACGTGTCGGCGAGGCGGGTCAGCATCTGGGCGGGCTCGGCCCGGTCGGGCACGAACGTCGCAGGGAGCGCTGCCCGAAGCACCCGAAGCGTCGCGTCGACAGGGCTCGGGGAACGCCAGGCGCGCTCCAGGCTCCTGCGGATCGCGGTGGGCGTCCCGAGCCATTGAAGCAGGGCTCCGGTGACGCCGGCGCCGGGGGGCGCCCAGTCGTCCATCCGGCGCCACGCGGTCACGACGCGCGCCATGTCGGCGCGGTGTCCTTGCGCGAGCAGGCTCGCCACCGCGGCCCCGGCGAACAAGTCGTCCGCGACGAGCGCATCGACGACCGCGCGGAGCACCTCGGCGACCTTGGCGTGGCGCACGTGGCCGAGCGCTTGCCCGAGCTTGAGCCCGCCTGGGCGTCGTTCGCGAATGGCGCGCACGAACGCGCTGATCAGGGGGCTCGCGACGTCGGCGTGGCCGGTTCGGGCCGCCGCCGCCAGCAGTGGCGAGGGATCGCCCTCGGCGCCCGCGACGCTTCGGGTGCGTTCGAGCTCCGCGGCACGCAACAACACCGGCACCCAGCGATCGCCTGCGCCGGCGAGGTGTTTGGCGACGGCGTCCACCACCCGTGGGTCGGGATCGGTGATCGCGGTGGCGAACGCGACGAGGTCGGTCCGCGGATGTTGGTCGATCCATCGCTGCACCGCGCGCAGGCGAACGGCCCCCACGGGATGCTTGAGCTGTTGCCGCAGCGCGTCGAGGTCGTGCACGAACGCCATCAGGGCATCCCGGGGACCTGAATCGCGCACGGCACGGCGGTGAAGGCGAACGACATGCTCACGCTGTCCATCGAACCGTTCCCATCGCTGTCGATGTCGGCGAGGGCGGCCACAAGACCGGTCAGCCCCGCGGAGACGCCAAAGCTCGACAGCACGGTCTGGAGCTCGGCGACCGAGACGGCGGTGCCGAACGTCCCGGTGTGGCTTGCGTCGCTCGTGAAGCCTTGGAAGACGCTGCCGGTGGCGGTGGTCAGCGCAAACGGTCCAAGCTGGATCGGGCCCACGGGGAGTGTGGTGAGGTAGCCCCCGAACGCATCCACGGTCGCGGGCGCTCGGAGCAGAGCCCGGCCTGTGGGCCCAAAGCCCGCCTCGGGCGAGAACATCTCGGTGCCCGAGAAGTTGTCGAGTACGTTGCCATCGAGGTCCCGCCCGGTGACGATCCCGATGTCGACGACGACATCCCCGTCGTTGACGCCCCACGTCTGGACGATCGCGACCTCAGGTACCGTGCCAAACGACGACTGAATCAGCGGGTTGACGACGCTCGCGAGGTCCCCGAGCTTGTTGTCGACCGTGCCGTCGCCGTCGAGGTCGAACCCTTGCGAGGACGCCTGCACGGTGACGGTGTTCACCACGTGGAACCAGATTTGGTCCAGCGGACGTGCGCCGCCGGTGTCCGTCGGCGTCGTGTCTTCAGGTGCTGTGTCCTGGCCGGTCGGGGTGTCGGACGGGGTGTCGGACGGGGTGTCCACACCGCTCTCCGTCGGGGTGTCGGTCGCAGAATCGCCGGCCGCGTCGGTGTCTTTGTCGGCGGCTTCGTCGCCCTTGCAGGCGATCAGCGGCAACGCGAGGGTGGCGAGCGCCAGCAGGCGCCGAGGGACGAGACGCATGAAACCTCCGGGGACGAGCGGTGCGTAGCCCGTCCACGGCGGATCGCACGGCTCACGGCGTGGTCGGGCCGGGGACGGTGCAGCGGTCGTAGACGATCAGGTTGTCGAACCGATGGTAATTCGTCGCCCAGCCGGTGGAGCCGCTGACGCCGACGTAGCCGCCGTCGAACGAAAAGCCGGGGATCGTCCCGTCGATGATCACCTGGCCGTCGACCCGGACACGGAGCTGTGCGCCGGTGGTCTGCACCTCGACGTGGCGCCACACCAGGTCCTCGAGGCTCGGGACGGCGGCCCACAAGGGGTGTGCGTTCGGGCTGCCGTCGAGGTTGATCGCGATGTGGTTTTGCGTGGTCGGGTCGTTGTACTCGCTGTTGTGCCAGGTATCGAACTCGATGTGGAACGCGTTGACGGCGGTCGCGCCGCATGGGGGCGCCGACCCGTAGCCGAGGCATCCGCCGTTCTGTGTGGTGCGGATCCAATCCGCGAGCGCAACCGGGTCGGCGACGTCGACGATGTTCACCGCATAGCCGTCCGCCCCAGAGTTGATGCCCCCACCGGTCGCGATGTCGAACTCCATGCGCAGGTCGCCGGCGTTGATCTTCGACGAGGTCTTGTAAATCGACCCGGCGCGGCTCTGGGCGTTGCCGGTGATCTCGAGCCACCCTTGGGGGTCCCACGTCGCGTCGCCGAAAGCGACCCAGTCCTTGCTCAGCGCGTTGGTGTCAAAGGTCTCGACGGCCGGCCACTCGCACAGGCCGACGGGAAACTCGAGCGTCGCGGTGCGTCCGTCGAGCGCGGTGGCGGTGAGCTGCAGGGTGTGCTCGCCCGCGGCCAACGTGTCGATGCCCCACTGAAACCCCTGGTAGTTGGGGACCCACGTCATGTCGCCGAGCATGCCAACGGCCGGGTCGTAGACCGTGACCGTGACCTCCTCGCCGGGCGCGCCGGAGACTTGCACGATGAGCTCGAGGACATCACCCACCGGCACGACGTCGGGGGCTTCGACGATCACGATCCCCAGCGGGTCGAGGTCGGTGTCGGGGGCCACCGAGGTGTCCTCGGGCAGCGGCGTGTCCTCGGCCGGCTCGCTCGGCGTCGGCGCCACGCCGGTGTCCGCCTTGTCCGCCGGTGCAGGCGGGGGAGCTGCGCAGGCGAGGACCATCATCCAGACGCCTGAGATGGTGCACATGGTCGCGCGCATGAACCCTCCGAACCCCGATGGTACCCCAGATGCAACCGGTTGCCGCGAATTCCGTCGGCACCTTCGACGGATCTCGACCGCGTCGGGGTCGCGCGCATCGGCGTTGGCGGCTAGGCGTGCTGCGTGGGGCGTGGGCGATGACGGGTCGGGCATGGGGTCGTCGGGCGGTCGTGCTCGGGCTGGTGTGGGCGAGCGTCGCAGGCGCGGGTTGTGGCGGTTCGCAGCAGGGCGGTGGCTCCGAGGGGCGCAAGCAGCGCGTCCCGGTGACCGCCGTGGAGGCCTCTGCGCCGACGCGGGGCGTGGTCCGCTCGGAGATCGTCGTGTCGGCCAACGTCGAGGCGGCCGCGGCGGCTGACCTGACGGCGCCTGCGGCGGGGATGGTGGTTCGTGTGCTCGCGGACGTTGGCGACACGGTCTCGCGCGGCGCGGTGCTCGCGGAGCTCGACCGACGGGTCGCTTCGGCCGGCCTCGCGAGCGGCGGGCTGCGCGTCGAGCAACTCGCGCGGCAGCTCGCCGACGAGCAGGCGTTGCTCGCGGCGGGGGCGAGCACGGAGACGGCGGTGCGCGGGCTGGTCGACCAGCTTCAGACGGCGCGCGCGTCGCTGCGCGAGGCGGAGGTCAACGCGAGCTTGCTCAAGATCGTGGCGCCGTTCTCGGGGGTGATCGCTGCCCGCGATCTCGCGGTCGGTGAGGCCGCCGGTGGCGGAGCGCGGGCGTTTCAACTCGTCGACACGCGCAGCTTGCGGGTGGTCGCCCGGCTTCCGGAGCGCGACCTGCCCCGGATTGCGCCGGGCCAAGCCGCGCGCTTGTCGCCGGCGTACGAGCCGGAGCGCGTGGTGGAGGCGCGGGTCGCCGAGGTGGCACCTGTCGTCGACGCCGCGACCGGCACCTTCCAGGTCCGGATCGATCTGCCGCCGGATGGCGGCGGGCTTCGACACGGCCAGTACGTGCATGTGCGCCTCGAGTTGGAGCGGCATGACGACGCGCGGTTGGTCCCGCGCGACGCGGTGTTGACGGACAACGGCAAACCGGTGGTGTTCGTCGTCGAGCCGGACCGTGCCGAGGCCGAGCGTACCGAGGAGCCTTCGGCGCCGCAGGCGTCGGGTTGGTGGCCCTTCGGTGGTGGCGTCGGACCGTCGCAGGATGGGTCGCAGGATGGGTCGCAGGATGGGGCGGAGGATGGCGCTGGGACCGACGACGCGCCGGCGTGGGTCGCCCGCCGGGTGCCGGTCCAACTCGGGTTGCGCGACGAGGCCGTCGCCGAGATCTTGGAAGGGATCGCGGACGACGCGATCGTCGTGACCGTCGGCCAAGGCACGCTCAAGGACGGCGCGCGCGTGCGTCTCCTCGGAGGGGCCGTGCCCGCGCCTGAGCCGGCGCCGGGGCCGGCGCCTGAGGCCACGGCGGGCGCCTCCCCCGGTGCGCGCGGGGGGGCGTGTTCCGAGCGGTGGTGCTTCGGCCGGTCGCGGTGACGATGATCTTTCTCGCCGCGGTGGTCTTCGGCGGGGTGAGCCTCGCGCGGTTGCCGTTGAGTCTGCTGCCCGACGTCGGATTTCCAACCCTCACGGTGCGGACCGCATGGGAAGGGGCGGCGCCGCAAGAGGTCGAGACGACGGTCAGCCGACCGATCGAGGCCGCGCTCGCGACCCTCGATGGCCTCGTGCGCATGTCGTCGCGCAGCCGGGCCGAGCAGTCCGACGTCGTGCTGACGCTCGACTGGGGGGCCGATCTCGCCGCCGCCGGGCAGGCGGTGCGTGAACGGCTGCAAACGACACCGCTTCCTGACGACGCCGACCGCCCGTTGCTGCTTCGCTACGATCCGGGAGCGGCACCGCTCGCCCGCCTCGCGCTGTCGATGGCGCAGGATCCCAACAGCGCCGCGGTGTCGGACGCCGACCGCGAGGCGGACCTCGCGCGCCTTCGCGACGTCGCGGAGCGTGAGGTGACCCGGACGCTCGAGGGCCTCGCCGGGGTGGCGGCTGTTCGGGTTCGTGGCGGCATCGAGCGCGAGGTGCGCGTCGATCTGAACCCCACGTGGTGCGAGGCGCGGCAGGTCACGCCCGAGCAGGTCCGTGACGCGTTGGCTGCGGCCAACGTCAACCTCGCCGGTGGCAGCATCTTTGAAGGCGACACCGAGTTCCTCGTCCGAACCCTCGCCGAGCTGCCCGAAGCCGACGCGCTGGCGGCGGTGGCGGTGCGGCGCCAAGACGGCAGCACCGTCGCGCTCTCCGAGCTCGGAACGGTGCATGAGGTCGCCAAGCAGCGCACGACGCTCACGCGCTTGGACGGGCAAGAGGCGGTCGAGATCGAGGTGTTCCCGGAGGCCGGCGCCAACCTCGTCGCGGTGGCCGCCGCGGTGCGCGCCGCGGTCGAGGCACCCCGCACGGTCTCGACCTCCGCCGAGGCGATCACGCGGGACGCCACGTCGAAGACGCTCGCGGACCGTCTCCCAGAGGGCATGACGCTGGCGCTGCTGGAGGACGGTTCGACGTTCGTCGAGCTGGCGATCGACAACTTGGTCGAGTCGGTGACCCTCGGTGGGCTGTTGTCCATCGTCGTCCTGTGGCTGTTTCTCCGCGACCTGCGCGCGACGTTCATCATCGGTGTGACGCTCCCGATCTCGGCGCTGATGGGCTTTGCGCCCCTGTACATGACCGGGACGAGCCTCAACGTGATGAGCCTTGGGGGGCTGGCGCTCGGGTTGTCGATGCTCGTCGACAACGCGGTCGTCGTGCTCGAGAACATCCAACGTCATCGGGACGCTGGGGAGGACCTCGCGGACGCCGCTGCGGTTGGGACGTCAGAGGTGGCCGTCGCGATGTCCGCGAGCACGCTCACCTCCATCGCGGTGTTCGGGCCGATCTTGTTCGTGGAAGGCATGGCGGGTGAGCTGTTTCGTGACCTCGCCGTCGCCGTGATCGGCGCACAGCTCGCCGGCCTGACGACCGGCGTGGTCCTCGTGCCGATGCTCGCTGGGCTCACCTTTCAGGGGGCGTCGGCGCGTTTGGCGGTGTCACCGTCCGTACGGGCCGCACCGGCGCTTCCGAACCCGTGGCGTGCGTTTCGAGGGGAGTTGGCCCGACATCGGGCCACGGCCGCCGAGGCGCGGGTGTACCACCTGTTCTGGCCGTGGGCGATCGCTCGCGCGGTCCTCGTCGCCGGCCTCGCCGTCGCCGGCTGGCTGGGGGGCGGTGCGCTTCGCATCGGGCTCCGTCTTGGCCGCGGCTCGGGCGGGCTAGC
>JBJONI010000375.1:0-3389 GCA_046051915.1 Pseudomonadota bacterium | reverse complement strand
ACGCCCAGCGCGACGTCCGCGGACACCCACGGCGCCGCCACGGACGGTCCCGGCCCGCACGTCTCCACCGCACCGGCGCAACGGCTGGAGGGGCCGTCGGTGGCATGCCGTTCCAACGACCCCCGCCGGCGGTTGGGGGACTTTGACGTCGCGCTGTTGACCACGCTGGACGTGGGGCACCGCCACGTTCAGGGTGGCAACGGCCTGTTGCTCGACCTCGACCGGGACGGTTCGCAGGACGTCGTCCTCGTCGGCGAACGTGAAGTTCGGGTCGCGTGGGGCGCGAGGGACGTCGCATTCACCGAGGCAGATTGGGAGGTGCTGACCGTGACGTCCGCTGCCACTCCCATCCGCGGCTACTTCGGCGCCACCGCATTCGACGGCGACGATGACGGCGACCTCGACCTGTTCGTCTCGGGCCGCGGCGTGGCGAGCGTGCTGCTGGAGCAGACGGCACGGCGCGCGTTCGCAGACGCGACGCTCGCCTGGGGGCTCGACCCGGCGCCCGACGCCCACAGCACCGGCGCCTCCCTCTCCGACGTCGATGGCGACGGCGACCTCGACCTGTACGTCGCGGGGCACGGGTACTTTGACGAGGGCCTCCCTGCTGCGGCAGCGCTCGGCGACGGCGAGCCGGACCGGCTGTACCTCCGCACGTCCGACGGCTTCCGCGACGCTTCCGACCGCCTGCCCGACGAGGCCCGCCGTTCGTGGGGCTTCCTCGGGGGCTTCCTCGACGCCGATCGCGACGGCGACGATGACCTCTACCTGATGTCGGACTTCGGACAAACCCGAGAGCCAACCCGCTTGTTGCGCAATGACGGAGGCGTGTTCCGTGCCGACCTCGGGAGCCTCGGTCTCGACCATCCCGTCGGCGCGATGGGCCTCGCGTTGGGCGACGTCGACCGCGACGGCTTCGAAGACGCCGCCGTCGTGGCGTGGGACGTGAACCAGTTGTTCCTTTCGAAGCCGCAGGGCTGGTTCGACGCGGCCGCCGCGCGCGGCATCCTCGGACAGGAGGATCAACACGTCGCTTGGGGGTCAGAGTTCCTCGATGCCAACAACGACGGCCGCCTCGATCTGCTGGTCAACTACGGCTACGTCGACACGCACTTCGGGCAGTTGAACCCCGAGAGCCAGGCCGATGCGCTGCTCCTGCAGCGAGCGGACGGCACGTTCCACGAGGGCGCGGTCGCGCGCGCGTTCGCGGACGAGGGGCCCACGCGCGGCGCGGCCATCGGCGACGTGAACGGCGATGGCTGGCTCGATGTGCTCAAGGTCATCCCGGATGGCCGCGTCACCCTCGCGACCGCCCGCTGCGACCTTGACGCGTGGATCTCGATCACCGTGCAGCAGCCGGCGCCAAACCGCGACGCCGTCGGCGCGACCGTGGAGGTGATCGCAGAGGACGGCCGCCGGATCGGCCGCGTCCGCGCTGGGGGGACCGGGTTTGGGAGCGGTGCCCCTGGCCCCGTGCACATCGGGCTCGGCGCCCAAGACGCGCCGGTGACGGTGGTCGTTCGGTGGCCCGACGGCGCGATCTCCACGCTCTCCGACGTCCCGATTCGCGCTTCCCACACCGTGATCCGGGATCCCGCGCCCTGACGACCCTTCGTCGCCGCTGTGCGGGGTTAAGCCCCGCGGGGAGGTTCGATGCGGCTATACGGTTACTGGCGGAGCTCGGCGTCGTGGCGGGTGCGTATTGGCTTGCACCTCAAAGGGATCGCGTTCGAGAACGTTCCCGTCCACCTCGTGCGTGACGGCGGGGAGCAGCGCAGCGCAACCCACCGCGCACGCAACCCCCTCGCCCAGGTCCCCGTCCTCGAGCTCGATGACGGGCGGTACCTGAGCCAATCCCTCGCCATCCTCCGCTACCTCGACGGGCTCGTCGCAGCGCCGCGCCTGTTCCCCCTCGACGACGTCCAAGCCGCCAATGTGCTGATGCTCGCTGAAGTCGTCAACTCCGGGATTCAACCGTTGCAGAACCTCTCGGTCGGCCAGAAGATCGCTTCCTTGGGAGGCAACAACACCGCTTGGTTCGCCGAGGTGATCCACAACGGCCTCGTCGGACTGGAGGCGATGGCCGCGCCGCTGGCTGGCGCGTTCCTCGTCGGCGACGAGGTCTCGGTCGCAGACATCTGCCTCGTGCCCCAGCTGTACAACGCGCGCCGGTTCGACGTCGACCTCGACGCGTTCCCGACGTTGCGCGCGGTCGAGGCGCGGTGTGTGGCGTTGCCTGCGTTCCAAGCCGCGCACCCCGACGTCCAGCCGGACGCGACGCCCTGAGCGCCGGGGCCGCCGCCTACTTGCGGACCGCCCCCACGACCTCCCAGCCATCGATCTCGACCTCACCCATGGAGGCGGCGAAGCGCAGACACAGCTGTGCGGTCGCCGCGCTCGCAGGAGGCGCGAGCGGCACTTCGACCCACTGCCAATCGGCGGCGTTGGGGAGGAGTGCGACGTCTTGGAACGGCTTTCCGTCCTCGCGCTTGAGCGGCGGGCCGTCCGCCGTGAAGTAGGTCGCGTCGACGCGCAAGGTCTGCTGCTTGCTCCCCTGCACGCGAACGGGCCGGACGTGCAAGCGGGCCGTAGCCGCGCCGTCCACGTGGAACCGCCCCGGACAGATGCGCGTCGCTGCGGCCACGTGGGAGGTCAGACGCAGCCCGGCCCCCGACGGGCCCTCGATCGGCACCACGGCGCCATCGCCCGGGTTCGTCTCGAAGTAGATGGGTTGGAGAAGGTTTTTTGGATCGACGCGCAAGGTGGAGACGTCGAACACCATCTTGCCCGCGCTCGACCCGCCGGCCGCATCCCCTGCGGCCTGCCCGCCGACCCCCGGCAACGACGCCTGTGACCTCGCGAGCGCCTCGTCGGCCTCCGTGAGCCCAAGTCCGGTGACCAACAGGTAAGGTGCTCCAGAAGGCGTCGTCAGCGTCAAGGAGAACGCCTGCGCGCCTGCACGGATCGGCTGCGCGAGCGGGAGTTGGATCAGCGGAGAGAGGTCTCGAATGCGGACCGAACCGTCGTAGACGACGACGCCGTCGACCTCCGCATGGACGCTCGCGACGGCGTCTCCCGGCTCCGTGACGAGAGGGGTCGCAGCGAGCTCGAGGACGCCGAGATCCGCGGGCAACGAGCCGAGCTTGGGGACCGCGACCGTGACCGCGTCGCCCGGGTACACCCACGCCGCCTGGGCGCAGGAACGCCGCGGGTCGAGGTAGGCCAGGTACGCACGCCCGTTGGTCGCCGGATCGGTGTTGTCCGACGCGGTGAAGAAGAACGCATCGGTCTGCAACGCCACGGCGCCCCGTCCGACGCTCTTCACGAGGTCGACCGGCTGCAGGGGGTTGCCGAGCGGCACCCCGTTCGCAGCGAGCCACAACGGAGAG
>JBJONI010000374.1:0-5978 GCA_046051915.1 Pseudomonadota bacterium | reverse complement strand
GCCACCCTCGGCCGGTCTGCAGGCAGCGTCGCATCAGCGCCCCCCCGTCCGGGCAAGGAGGGCTTCGAGCGAGCGACCGTCGAGGGGGCCCACCTGCTTGTGCACGATGTCGCCATCCGCGTTGATGAAGTACGTCTCGGGAACCCCGGCGACCCCAAAATCAATCGCCGCGCGTCCGTCATCGTCGACGAGGTGGCGGTACGAGGTGCCGGCAACTTCGAGGTACCGACGGGCCTTTTCGGGTTCGTCGTTGTACAGCACCCCGAAGAACGCGACCTCGGGATGACGTCGCGCCGCCTCTTGAAGCGCGCCGTGCTCCTGCTTGCAGGGGCCGCACCACGTGGACCAGAAGTTGAGGACGACGGGTTTGCCGCGAAGATCGGCGCTCGCGACCAAGGTGCCGTCGAGGTCGGCCAGCCGGAAGGCCGGGGCTGGGCCGCCGACGAGTCCGTTGGGGACGGCGCGGGGGTCGTTGCCGAAGGAAGCGGCAAACAGCGCCACGAGCGGGACAGTCACCGCGAGGCCCACGGCGAGGACGGTCCAGTTCACGCCACGTCGAGCGGGTGCGTTCATGCGGGGGTCTCCGATCCGGTGCGGGCGAGCGCCGTCTCGACGCCGTTGCGGCGGCCGTCGGGCCACACGACGATCAACGATCCGAGGAGGATGACCCCGCCCGCGAGCCACATCCACAGCATCCCCGGCATCGCGATCATCCGCAACACGACGTAGGTGCCGTCCTTGTCGATCTCGACGATCGACAGGTACAGGTCGTCGCGCAGCGTGCTGTAGACCTCGGGGGTGTAGATCGGCTCGCGCTGCGTGGGGTAGTAGTTGAGGTGGGGACGCATGCGCGCCAGCGCCGTGTCGCCTTCGACGACGGCGAAGTTCGCACCGACGCTCGTCCGGTGAGGTTCTTCCGACAGGTCGGAGCCGAGGTAGCGGACGGTGTGGCGCCCGATCGCGGCCGCTTCGCCCGGATGAAGGGTGACGTCCTGCTCTTGTTTGTAGCCCTTGCTCAACGCGATCGTGACCACAAGCAGGGCGACGCCATGATGGGCGATGTGGCCTCCCCACCGTTTCCGGGTACGGCGGAACACGGTACGCGCGGCCGCAAGCCAGCCATCCTTGGCCGCGCGAGCCCGCCACGGGGTCCAGAACTCAAGGGCATGGACCGCGATCGCGAACCCGCAGAGCGCAAGGGTCGCGAGCACGATCGGGCTTGT
This sequence comes from Pseudomonadota bacterium, assembly GCA_046051915.1. GTDB lineage: Bacteria > Myxococcota_A > UBA796 > UBA796 > JBEIFN01. The sequence goes on along the minus strand of JBJONI010000374.1, from coordinate 4,755 downwards.
GAAGCCGGCGATCCCAAAAGGCACCGCGAACAACACGCCGAGGAGCGCGGGCAGGCCGAGGCGCGGTGCCACGCGTGAGGGCGACATGCGGCCCCACGGCAACGCGGGCCCGACGCCCATCAAGAACACCATCAGCAGCCCGAGCGGCAGGGCCCACCGGTCGAAGTACGGCTCGCCGAGGCTGACCTTCCGCCCGTCGACCGCTTCGGCGATCAACGGGTACAGCGTGCCGAGCAGGACCGTGAACGTGAACACCGTGAACAGGGCGTTTTGAGCGAGCAACGCGGCTTCGCGTGACAGCAGCGGTACCTCGAAGCCGAACACGCCGGACATCGTCGTCGTCTCCGCATGGTCGTCCTCGACCACGAGCAGGTGCTCCCGCGTGGCGAGCAGCACCACGGAGAACAGGAGCACGATGGCGATGAACGCGAGGAACACGGGGCCGATCGGGGACTGGGTGAAGCTGTGCACCGAGTTGAAGACACCCGACCGCGTCATGAACGTACCGACGAGGGTCAGAAGGAACGTGGCCATGCCGAGCGCGAGCGTCCAGATCCGCAGACCGCCACGCTTTTGAAAGACCATCGCGGAGTGAAGAAACGCGGTCCCGGTGAGCCATGGATGGAACGAGGCGTTCTCCACCGGGTCCCAAGCCCAATAGCCACCCCAGCCAAGGACGCCGTAGGACCACCACCCGCCCAGCACGATCCCGATCGTGAGGAACGTCCAAGGGACGAGCATCCACCGACGCAACGGGACCATCCACCCGTCCTCGAGCCGGCCGGCGAACAGTGCGGCGCAGATCATCGAGAACGGCACGACCATGCCGACGTAGCCGAGGTACAGCGTGGGCGGATGGACGATCATCAGCCAGTGGTTCTGCAGCAGCGGGTTCGGGCCGGGCCCATCGGTCGGCGGGTTGGGCACGCGCTCGAAGGGATTGGCGACGCCCGCGACCAGCAAGGCGAAGAACACGCAGGTCGCGAGGAGCACACCGAGCGTCCAAGGCATGTATTCCCGATGACGATGGGCGAGCGACCGGGTGAACACCAGGACGTACACGCCGAGGATGCCGCCCCAGAACAGGATCGACCCATCGAGGCTCGCCCACAGGCTGACGATGGTGAACGGGATCGGCGTGCTGAGGCTACCGACCTCGGCCACGTACTTCACCGAGAAATCGTGGTTGAGGAGCGCGCCGACCATCACGAGGTTGGCGAGGATCATCAGGCCTGCAAACGCCAACGCGGCCCAGCGAGACGCGTCGAGGAGCGCCAGAGAACGTCGCGCGCCGGCCTGAAAACCGAGCGCGCTGCCGGCCGCGGCCGCGACGAGGCTGGCCATGACCAAGCCGGTGCCGATTTCTGGCGTCACGTGCCCTCCGGCGGCATGAGGCTCTTGTACATGTCCTGCGGCCGCTCGCCCTCGGTGGGGGCTCGGTACTCATTGCTGTGCTTGATCAGCACGTTGCTCGTGCGGAACACACCCTCGCCGTCGAGGCGCCCTTCGACGACCGCGCCGATGCCTTCGCGGAACATCTGCGGCGGGGCGCCTTGTCCGACGCACGGAACGCTCTCCTTGCCGTCGGTCAACCGAAACGCCAAGCGCTGAGAGTCGGGGTTCCACTCGACGCTGCCGGCTTCGACGAGACCGCCGAGTCGCACGGTGGCGTCGCGTGCCGCCTCGCCCTTCGCGACGAGCTCCGCGGGCGACCAGTAGTACACGAGGTCTTCGCCCATCGTCCCAAAGCTGAGCCACGCGAGGACGCCGGCCACGGTGGCGATCGCGGCGAGGGCGGCGAGCTTGCGTTGAAGCGCGACGGTCATCGGGGGCCTCCAGGCGGTCGGCGTGCGAACAGGGTGCTGGCATAGGCGGCGAGCGCGACGACGGCGACCCCCCAGGCGAGTCCAAGGTAGAAAGCGCCGCCATCGACGACGCCGGTGCCGATCGACGTGTTCATGGCGTCACCTCCCGGCGGTTCGGTAGGGCAGGTGCGGCCTCGGCGGCGGCGCGCGCCGCGGCGATCCGGGTCCGCCGCGCGATCATCCACGTCGCGAGGAACAGGAAGCCGAAGGCATTCATCCGCATGATCAGCGTCATGAAGCCGTCGATCGTGTCGGGGCTAGAGAAGCTCTGGTGGATGCTCCGCCACAGCTTCACGCTGACGTAGGTGACGACCATGCTCGTCGCCGCGAGGATCGAGGCGATCGAGGACCACGTCGCGCGGCGCTCGGGGTCTTGCACCGCTTGGCGCAGAAGCAGGACACCCACGAACGCGATCTCCATCACGGCGGTGCTGGTGAGGCGGGGGTCCCAAGTCCACCAGGTGCCCCACGTGGGGCGCGCGAAGGCGCTTCCCGTCACCAGAAGCACGCCACCCATCACGACGCCGACCTCCACGCAGGCCTCGACCAGGTCGTCGAAGCGGTTGCGACCCGTGAGGAGGTGTGCGACGGCAAAGATCGCGGCGAACCCGAAGCTCACCAGGGTCGCCCACGCCGAGGGCACGTGGACATACAGGATGCGCCCGACCTCTCCCATCATCCGCTCGGCCGGGGCATCGACCAGTCCGAGCCAACTGCCTTGGAAGAGCAACAGGAGGCCGGCGAGGCCGAAGATGTCTTCCCACGGCGGCAGGTGGAACCAGACCCGTCCCTCGGCTCGGTTCGCGAGCCCGCGCCATACGACGGCGCCGAACAACAACAGCCAGGACGGTCCTAGGGGGAGCGAGAGCAGGGGTGGCATCGGCGTCGCCTCGGGGCTGCCCTATAACCGACACCGGCGGCGCCTGCGCGGCGCGGCCGCCGCTCCGGGACGCCCTCAGCGCAGGATCAGACCCACGATGACCAACGCCAGCAGAACGGCGCCGATGTTGAAGCCCCAACTGAGCCACGTGCGTCGGCGTTCATCGCCCGACAGCATGTCGTAGGAGGAGGAAGCGGCCCGGGACTTGCGGCTGCGCGCGCGGTGGCGGTTCGCGATCTCCTCGGGCGTGAGGAACAGGGTGCGTCCGTCGTGCGCGCGGTAGCGGTGGCGACCCAGCGCGCCGTAGAAGGTGTCCTCGGCCTGCTCCCGGATGGCAGGGTCGACCGCGGCGAGCGGGTCGAGCGATTCGCCGGCCGACAAGTCGGCGATCGCCGTGCGCGTCTCGGCGGCGATGCGCTCGCGCCGCGCGAGGGCGTCGAGGACGAGCTGGCGTTGCTCCTCGGGCGTCATGCGGGGATCTCCGGTGCGGGGGGCTGTAACTTGGTTGCGCGCCGAGGGGGCACCGTGGCGAGCGCCGCGCGTGCCCGTTCGAGGGCCTCTGGGACGTGTTCGGCCTCACCCACGCGTGCCACCACCATCCCCAAGCTCATCATGAACCAAGCGGCGGCGAACGTCGCGAGGTTGAGGGTGAAGGCCATCGCCGAGAACGCGAGCAGGCTCAGCAAAAAGCCTTGGCCGATCGCCAAGGTGTACGGGGTTCGCGCACGAGTCGCGCCATTCCACGCCGCTCGGTACAGCTGCACGCCGAAGTACGCGTGGCTGAACAGGCCCGGGATCCCTTGCTCTGCGGCGACGTTCACGTAGCTGTTGTGTGCGATCTTCCAGACTTCTCCGGCTGAGACGTACGAGGCGTGCGTTCGGAACAGTCCAACGCCGACGCCGAGGAAGGGGTGTTCGCGGAAGATCTTCAGCCCTGCTTCGAGCAGGGCGCGCCGTTCTCGCAACGAGCCGCCTCCGAGGTCGGCCTCGATGGTGGGATCGAGCAGCGTGCTGTACCGCAGCAGCATCGCGTCGATGTTGACCGTGAACGGAAGGCTGAGCACCAACAGGCCGATCGCGACCCCGAGCAGCGTGCGCCGCTGCCGCAGGATGTAGAGGATGCCGGGGCTGATGATCACGAACGAGAGGAGGCCGGCCCGCGAGATCGACTGGAGGACGGCGGCTGGGAACGTCACGCCGAGCCCGATCAACAGGGGCGTCGCCAGCGGGTGTCGGTCGACGCTCATCGCTGCGATCAGCATCGGGCAGACCACGAGCAATGCGGTGCACCAAGCGTTGGGGTCGCCGTAGGCGCCGGAGGTGCGCTGCTGCCACGCGTCGGAGGCGGTCACGAAGAAGCCCTCCTTGCGCTGGGTCAACAGGGTCCAGAGCAACAGCCCGACGGTCATCGCGCTCATGCCGCGCATCAGCCACGGAAGCGAGTCTTCGTCGATCGCTTGGTAGATGAGGTGCGCCATGACGGCGAGCATCAGGACGCCCGCCAGATCGGTGTAGCCAAGCGATGGCTGAATCGCTGCGATCAGGCTCATCGTCATCGTCATCAGGATGGCGAAGCTGCCTGTGGTGATCGGCATCGGTTGGAAGAACGGCGCCCGCCGAACCGCCGCGTTCGTGAAGTGCGCGGCGATCGAGAACAAGACGGCCATCTTCGAATAGGTGAGCGGGACACCGAGGACACGAAGCCCGGTCAGGCCTCGGGCGTCGAGCAGGATGCCGGCAAACGCGAGACCCACCGCGAGGCTCGGCCGGTACAACCCAAACGCGACGAGTCCGGCGCCGAGGAAGCCGGCGACGGGGGCGGCCGAGCCGAGCACCGCGATGGCGCCGACGACGATCCCCAGCGCGACGATCCAGCCGTCGCCTTTGAGGAGCTCGCGAATCACGATCCCGACGACTCGCCGGGCGCGCCCGCAGCAGGATCCGGACCGTAGTAGGCGTAGTAGTCACGGTAAGCGTAGTAGTACTTGTACTTGCTCCCGCCGCGCTGCA
>JBJONI010000373.1:0-4723 GCA_046051915.1 Pseudomonadota bacterium | reverse complement strand
ACGTCCTCGGGGAGGAGGTCGACACGATGGCGGAGCGCTTTGCGCGCGCTGGGTACGCGACCGTCGCGAGCGTCGGGGCGTTCGTCACGACGCGCGCTTGGGGGTTCTCGCAGGGATTCGACGCCTTCTTCGATGAGATCCCTACGTCGGGAGACAACGTCTGGCATGGCGAGCGCCCAGCGGAGGCGGTGATCGCCGACTTGGAGGCGTGGCGTGCGCACCGGACGTCGGATGCGCCGTTGTTCGCCTGGGTGCACCTGTACGACGCCCACCACCCGTACCTGCCGCCCGCCGATGCCGCGTCGCGGGCACCGGGCCGGCCGTACGACGGTGAACTCGCCCACCTCGACGACGCGGTCGCCCGGATCCTCTCTGGCTTTGACCTGGATCGTACCGTCGTTGTCGTCGTCGGAGACCATGGCGAAGCGCTCGGGGAGCACGGGGAGCTCACGCACGGGTTGTTCACCTACGCGAGCACGCAGCACGTGCCGTGGATCGTGGCCGGGCCGGGGATCGAACCCGGCGTCGTGACGCAGCCCGTCGGACTGGTCGATGTGATGCCGACCCTGCTCGCCGATCTCGGGCTTCCAGCGGCGGAAGGTGTCGACGGACGCGCGGTGCGTCGTGACGGTGACCCGGTCGCTCCGGTGTACGCGGAGTCGTGGCAGCTCGCCTCGCGCTTTGGCATCGCCCCGCATCGCGGGGTGCTCGCCGAGGGTTGGCAACTCATCGCGCTGCCGCGGCCCGAGCTGTACCGGCTCAACGGTCGCGGCGGGACCGCGGTCGACGAGGCGGCTGCCCACCCCGACGTCGTGGCCCGCTTGCGTGCGGTGTTGGACGGCCTCGCGTTCGAAGCCCCCGACAGGGCCGCGTCGGCGTCTGCGTCCACGGCGATGCTCGGGGCCCTCGGCTACGTGGAGGGAACGGTCGACCTCGCGGCCGCGAGCACCTTTCCCGACCCGAAGGACCGCGCCGATCTGCTGGCGGCGGCCGTGGGCGCGGAGCGACGCCAGCGAGACGGTGACGTTGCAGGCGCGATCGCCCTCCTTGAACCTGCGGTCGCCCGTTGGCCGGAGGTCTTCGAGCTGCGCAGCCGGCTCGCGTTGGCGCTCGAACGTCTCGGACGCGGCGACGAGGCCAAAGTTCACCTCGACGCGGCGCTCCGCCTCGATCCCGGCAACCCGCAGCTCCGGGTCACATCGGGCGTCGCGTTGGCGCGAGAAGGCCGGTCGGAGGACGCGCTGCGCGTGTTTCTCGATGTCGAGCAGGCACAGCCCTGGACGCCGAGGGTCCGTGCGCTGGCGGTGTATGCGATGCAGGCGCTGGGCCGGCATGCGGATGCTCGTGCCCAGGCCGAAGCGTGGTGGACGTCTCACCCCGACGACCTCGCGCTCGCTGGCGTGCTCGGCGGGCTCCGCGTCGAAGCCGGCGATCCGTCGGGATGGCCTCTGCTCGAACTCGGCGTCACGGCGACCGTCCCGGAACCCAACGTGCATTGGCACCTTGGCGTGCGCGCCGCGGCCGAGTCGCGGCTGGAGGAAGCGGTCGCGCACCTTGAGCGCGAGGTCGCAGATCACCCGACGAGCACGGGCGCTTGGGCGGTGCTCGCGCGCTTGAGCGCGCAACGCCAAGATTGGCGCCGTCAAGTGGACGCAGCGGCGCGTGCGCTCGCCGGCACGCCTAAGGACGCTTCGCTGTGGCATCTGTTGGTGTTGGGACGATTCAACCTGGGAGACGATGCAGGTGCGCGCGAAGCGCTCGCCGCCGGCCTCGCCGTCGATCCCCTCGAGCCCGATTTGCTGCTGATGGAGGCGAACCTGCGGGCGAAGGCTGGCGACCGAGAGGGCGGACAACGGGCCTTTGAGGCTGCGGAGCGGGCGCGCGCGCTGCGTCAGCAGCGCTGAACCTCGCGCTGGCGGCCGTGGCTCAGTAGGTGACCTGGAGCGTCGCGAGCGGCTGCTCCCACGCCAACGTGCCGTCTACGAGGGTGGCCCCATAGATGAAGGGCGCCCACACCGCGTTCGAGGAGTCCCACACCTGCAGCACGCCGGTGGTGTCGTCCCCGTCCCCGTCGTAGGCGGGATCCCAGCCGTAGCCCACCCAATCTTCGAGCGCGAAGCTGGCGAGGTCCGGAAGCACCCCCTGGTCGCGCAGCGTCTGGCAGTTCAGGGCTGGTGCGGCCGGGCCGGGCGCGTCGGTATCGTCCGACCAAGGCAGGATCGCCTCTTCACGGATGTTCGAGACCGAGACCGTGAAGGCGTAGGTGCAGGTCGGGCAGAGGCTGAACTTGTTGACGAGTGGGTTTGCTTGGCCGCGGTTGCCGGGGTCGCTCAGCCAGTCTTTGGCGTCCCACGCGTAGATGCACCGAGGTGCCGACAACGCGCCGGTCGAAGGCCGTTGCCATCGAACGACCCACGCCTCGTGGCCGACCAAGGTCGTGGGGGTCAAGGCGGCTGCGCCTTCCTGCTGGATCACGATTTGGGCGCCCGTGTCGCGCTCGACCGGCTCCGGCTCGGGCGTATCGACCGCGGTCTCCACCGGCGCCGCCGTCTCTTGGACCACCGGCGTATCCGGGGTCTCGAAGGGCGGGGGGAGGTCGCTGGGTTTGTCACAGGCCGTGAGCACGAACAGGGCAAGAAAGGGACGCATCGTAGCTCCAACGGGGGCAACGTATCACCGGCGGGGCTTGCATGCGCCGGATACGTCGGCCTCGGGAGGGCGCATGAGACGAGAGGAACGGGCGCTGCGCGTCGCGATCGGGGCGTCCGTCGTCGGCGCTTCCCTGAAACTCGGCGTGGGCCTCGCCACCGACGCGCTCTCGCTCGTCAGCTCCGCGGTCGACTCGTTGGGAGATATCCTCCTCTCACTCGCCAACTTGTTCGTGGTGCGGTTCGCCGACGCTGCCCCGGATGAGGACCACAACTACGGCCACGCCAAAGCCGAAGGCCTCGGCGCGATGTTCGAGGGCGGCTTCATCGGCGCGGCGGGGTTGTTCGTTGGGTACCACGCCCTGAAGGCGCTTTGGGAGGGGACACCGTCGGGGGGATCGGACCTCGCGATTGTCACGATGGTCCCGGTACTGGCGCTGACCGCGGGCACGGTTTGGTACATGCGTAAGGTCGCGGCCGAGACGGGCAGCCTCGTGCTTCGCGCCGATGCCCTTCATTATGCGAGCGATGTCGGCCTCAACCTGGGTGTGCTCGCCTCGTTGCTGGTGGCGCGGTTCACAGGTTGGACCTGGGTGGACGGCGTCGTCTCGCTCGGGATCGCGGTGTGGATGCTGCGCGCGAGTTGGCACGTCGCGCGCGAGGGGGTCGACGTCCTGCTTGATCGCAGCTTGCCCGCCGACGCCGTCGTGGATGTCACGGCCATCGTGCTCGCGGCCCCCGGGGTGTTGTCGTTCCATGACCTGCGGACCCGCGGCGGAAAGCACCCGCTCGTCGATGTCCACGTCGTCGTTGATCCGTCGACGACGGCCCAGGAGTTGCACATCTTGCACCTCCACTTGCTCGCGGCATGCCAAGCCCGTCTCGGCGACGCGGTCCGCATTTTGCTTCACGCAGACCCGGAAGGGGAGGACGACCACACCGCCGACGATCGCGTCGCGGCCACCATCGGATGACCGGGTCCGCGAACGGGGGAGCAGCGCGACGCGCGCTCCGTGCGTGACGCCCCATGCCAGACGGGGCAAAGGCCACCGGGAGGCGCACATGGCTTGGTCGATCGTTCAGGTGCCGTCGTTGGCGGGCAGGGTCGCGGTCGTCACCGGCGCGAACACGGGGTTGGGGTTTGAGGCGGCCCAAGCCCTCGCGGGCCGGGGCGCGCGCGTCGTCCTTGCGTGCCGCAACGTCGCGAAGGCGCAGGCCGCGGCCAACCGCATCCTCGCCGTCCACCCGGCAGCCGAGGTCGACGTGCGGGCGGTCGATCTGGCGTCCTTGGCGTCGGTGGAGGCGTTCGCTGAGGCGTTCCTGGCTTCGTACGACCGCTTGGACTTGCTCGGCCTGAACGCCGGGATCATGGGCGTCGACGCCGAGCTCTCGGTCGACGGGTTCGAGCTTCAGTTCGCCGCGAACCACCTCGGCCACTTCGCGCTGACGGCGCGTCTGATGCCGCTCCTTCGCGCGACGCCGGCCGCCCGTGTTGTCAGTCACAGCAGCCTCGCCCACCGCCAAGCCCGCACCTGGGGCAATCCCCGCGAGCTGGACGGGTACGAGCGGTGGGGGGTGTACGCGCAAACCAAGCTCGCCAACCTGTTGTTCGCGCTCGAGCTCGATCGGCGTCTCCGCGCTGCGGACATCGACGCCGTCGCGCTGTCGGCCCACCCAGGGATGTCGTCCACCGAGCTCGGGCAAGAGGGCACGGCTTGGACGAACACCGTCGTGCGCGCGGTGATGCCGTTCGTCACACAGTCGGCCACGGACGGTGCCCTCCCGTTCGTGCGCGCGCTCACCGACGTCACGCTACCCGGTGGCACGTTTGTGGGGCCGAATTTGCGTTTCTGGGGACCGCCCGTCGTCGAGCGTCCGACCCGCTTCGCGCGCGACCCCCTCCTCGCGGCCGGGTTGTGGGATGCCTCCGTCGCTTGGACGGGGCTCGACCCGTTCGCCGTGTAGGCCTCAAGGTGAGACGCGGTAGACCCGGACCGTGTGGCTCTGCCCGCTCGGGTCGCCGTGGTTGACGGCGACGATCACCGGTTCGCCGGACGGACGAATGCGCATGAACA
>JBJONI010000372.1:0-14966 GCA_046051915.1 Pseudomonadota bacterium | reverse complement strand
GCGTCGTCGACGCTTCCCGACGCCAGATCGTGGCCCACAGCAGCGGCAACATCGTCGTGCCAACGAGCGTGATGAACACCATCCCGAGCAGGGCGAGCAGACCGAGGCTCCGGACGCCGCGGTTGCCCGCCATCGCCAAGGAGCCAAACGAAGCGATGTTGGTCGCCGTGCACACGACGACCGCGACCCCGGTCGTGCGCAGCGCGACACCGATGCGTCCCGGTCCGAGCTCGCGCAGGCGGTGCGTGAGGTGGACGACGACGTCGACGCCGATGCCGAGCAGGATGGGGATGCCGGTGAGGTTGACGAGGCTCAGCCGCACGTCGAACACGCTCATCAGAACGAACGTCCAAATCACGCCGGCGACAAACGCGAACAGGGCGCCGAGGGTGGCGACGAGGGTGCCGAGATCCACGTACGTGACCAACGCGACGAGCACGCTCGCGACGAGCACGATCGGGCGCATGTCCTCAAAGCCGAGCTGCATCAGGTGGGCGACGCCGATGTGTTCGCCCGCGATCTCGCGATCGGCTGGGAGCACCGTCGAGAGCTCCTCGGCGAGCGCCTCGGCTTCTCGACCGTCCCACATGTTGCCCTTGGGCAGCAGCAGCAAGCGCTGAACCGTCTCGCTGCCGCCACCGAGCAGATGCCGCAGGCCCGCGGGCAGATCGTCCCGAGAGAGCGGTCGGAGCGCGAGGCCGGCGAGGGGCGCGAGCGCCTTGGCGACAGGCGTCGGGAGGTAGCGCAACGACGGATGGCCCGCATCGGCGACGATCGCCTGAACGAGCGGGAGCCGATCGGCCTGGTCGGGAGGGAGCGCTTGGTCCATCGACAGCACGCGGCCGACGTGCGGCAGGGAGCCCGCCGAAATCGCAGCCTGCAACGCCGCGCGGTCCGACGCCATCTGCGCGGCGCCGTCCGGACCGCGGTAGGTGACCACCACGGGGCTGTACGACTCGCGCGCGGCGCGCTGCTCGGCCTCGCTCAGTTCGTCGTAGGCCATGCCGTCGCGACGCAGCTCACTCAAGTCGTACTCAAACGCCACCCGAGGCAGGAACACCGCCGCCGCGATCACCGTCACCACCGCGTAGGCGCCAAAGCCGACGGGCGCCCAAGCATAGCGCGTCGCGCGCGGGCCATCGTCCTCGGGCTGCAACCGGGGCACGGGGGGGGTTTTGTCGAGCCAGCCGATCAGCGACGGCAGGAGCGTCACGACGGCGACGAACGACAGCATCAACCCGACCGCGAGCACCACCCCAAGTTGACTGAAGCCCTCGAACCTCGCGATCGCAAGGCTGAGGAAGCCGGCAGACGACGCGAGCGCCGACGTCAGGCAAGGCGGCGCCGTCGAACCCCACGCCTCGTCCAGCGCTGCCTGAAGGTCCAGACCTGCGGCCCGCTGCTCCCGGTAGCGACTGACCAGATGCACCGAGAACTCGATGCCCAACCCAAACAGGATCGCGGTGCCCAGCGAGGTGTAGGTGTTCAAGCTTCCGATCGCGAGCGCCACGAACGCGAGGTTGACGAGGTTGGCGATCACGAGCGGCGGGAACAGCAAGAACGGGGCCTTCCAGCTGCGGAAGGCGACCGCGAGCACCAACAGCACGAGCAGACCCGAGACGCTCGTCGTCGACCCGAGGTCTCGCTGAATCCCGACCACATCCTCGTGCGTGTGCCGGTACGCGCCGCCGATCCAAGACAGCCGCACGCCGTGCGCGGGCGCGTCCGCGGTCGCCAACAGCCGCTCCACGTCGGCCATGAACGCCGCCGTGAACTTGGGGTCGCTCACACCTTGGGTCGGCCGCACGATCAACTTGGCGCGGGTCGTCTCGCCGCCGAGAAGCCCGCCTTGGGAGAGTTTGGCGATCTTGTCGGTCGTGGGCCCCATGTCGAGCAGCGGCTGCGCGAGCATCGGGTTGAGGGCCGGACCGAGCGCGAGCGCCCCCTGCAGGCGCAGGTCGAGGCTGCGCAACTCACTGGGTTCAAGCTGATACAGCCCAATCTGGGCCGACAGCGCGGGGTCCACTTCATGGATCGCGAAGGCGACCTCGTCGAGCCCCTGAAACGCTTCGGTGAGGCGATCGAGGAAGGGATCCAAGCGGTCGGGCTCGTCGGCCTCGAAGGTGAGGGTCAAGACGGACAGTCCGCCTTCTTCCTCATTGATGCGGCGGAGCGCTTGGACGACCCGGTCGTCATCCGGCAGCAGGTTCAACAGGTTGCTGTCGATCTTGGGAGGCAGACCGAGGAACGCGCTCACCGCTGCGAGCGCCAAGGCCAGCCCCCACAGCAGGCGACCCCGCGCGAGGCCGAGCCGCGCCAACGAGACGAACATGCGCTCTAGCCAAGCTGCCATCGGACGAACCTCGCCCCGCGCTTAACCGTTCGTCGCCCGCGTCGCGCTGCCACCGCGGGTGCGGGAGACAAACCGCGCGATGGCCTCCCCGAGCGGTGCGGCGACAGACGTCGAGCAGGGGTCGTCGCCGTCCAACTTCACCACCTTGATCCCATGGAGTTGGAGATCCAGCGCTTCCGACAACGCCGCCGGCGTGCGGCGGTGGTCGGCAAGGAAGATCGCAGCGAGACGGACGGGAAACCTCGCGCCCTCCTCCTCACGACGCGCGAGGTGACGCCACAGCGCCGCCACCTCCGCCGCCGGGACAACCTCGCGCAGGTAGCGACCGGCCAACCCTCGAACGGCACGACACCGCGCAGCGAGCGTCGCGCCTCGCAGCCGCGCGTGGGGTGCTACCGGTGGGGAGACGACGCACAGGCGGCCGACGCTGCGCGGGTGCCGCAGCGCCCATTGCAAGGCGACCCAGCCCCCCACACCGAGCCCGACCACCGGACAGCCTCGGATGCCAAGGTCGAGGGCGAGCTGCTCCGCCCAATCGACCAACGCCATCGGGGCCATGCGCCGGGCCGGCATCGCGGTCGCACCGCCCCCCGGCAGGGCGACCGCCCACACCCGCCACCCCACGAGCGAGGCCTGCAGCGGCGCCAACGCGGCGGTGTCACGCCCAAGCGGCGCGAGCACGAGCAACGGCGGCCCTTCCCCGACCACCGAGACCTCGACCGGAACCACGCCGAGCGCTTCGGTCCACACCGCCACCGACTGCACCTCGGGTCCCGTCACGCCTAGAACCCCACGCGACGCAGCACGAACCGCGGCAGCCAACGGATGACGAGCATCACCAGCGCCCAGATGCCCGGCGCGTACACCCGTGGCCGCCGCCGGTCCACCGCGTCCAGCACGCGGGCCGCGACCTCGTCGGGCGTGCCTGCGAACGGCGGAACAGGCAACCCCGCGGTCATGTCCGTGTGAATGAACCCAGGTCGCACGTCGATCGTCACGAGGCCTGCCGCTCGGTATCCCGCGTCGAGGGCCTCCAAGTAGTGCCCGAGCCCTGCCTTGGCCGCCCCGTACAAGCCCACGGTCTTGCGCCCCCGATCGCCGGCCACCGAGGTGAACACCACGAGGGTCCCGCCGCCACCTGCGAGCAAGCGCACCCGCGCCTCCTCGCACAGCGCGATCGTCGCGACGAAGTCGAGCTGCAGCAGCGCGACGAGGCGCGCCCTGTCCGCCTCCAGCTCCACTTGGGTCCCAAACGACGCCGCGGTCACGACCACCACGTCGAGCCCGCCGAGCTTCTCGGCCGCCTCCTCGAGCGCACGCCCATGCCCCTCCACGTCGGCGAGATCGAGGACGACGGCTGCGACCGTGCGGGCACCACGGACATCGAGATCCTGGGCGGCACGCGCGAGCGCAGCAGGATCACGACCCAGAACGGCGACGGCGGCCCCACGTTCCGCGTACCGACGCGCCACCGCGCGTCCCATGCCCCGGGTGGCACCGAGGATCGCGACGCGCATCAGGCCCCCACCGGGTCGATCAGGCGATCCCCGAGCCGCGTGCGAAGGCGGCGCTGCGGGTCGATCTCGGCACGGAGCGCACGGAACGCGCCCAACCGCCTCGCCTCCATCCGCTCGAAGTCGTCCCGACGGGTGTAGGCGTCCTTGGTGAGGTAGATCCGACCCCCAAAATCGAGCACCAGCCGATTCAACCGGTCGATGAGCTCCTGGATGCCAGGCCGGATCGGCAGGTCGAGCGCGAGCGACGTGCCGGGCTCCGGAAACGACAGCATCCCCTCGCCCTCCTCCCCGCAATCCTTGACGACGGCGAGGAACCCGGTGCCGCCCCAAGCCACCAGTTTCTCGCAGAACGTCCGCACAGCCTGCCGTCCCGCCGAACGCGGGAAAACAGCCTGATGCTGCGTGAACCCCGCCCGGCCGTAGGCCCGCGACCAGTTCTGGATCGCGTCCAGCGGCCAGAACCAACCGTACGGATTGACCACGCCTGCGCGCATCGGGACGATCTGCTTGCGGTAGTACAGCTCGTTGAACGTACGCATCGTGAGGTTGTTCAGAAGAAACCCGGGAAGGTCGAACGGAACCGATGGGCCCACGATCGGCTGGGGCGGAAGAAGGGGGGCCTCGTCGCGGCGTGCCCACCGACCCCGCATCAACACGCCCCGGCCAAAGTTCCGCCCGGTGGCGAGGGTGTCGATCCACGCCACGGTCTGGGGCCACGCGGTGCTCGCTTGCAAGCCATCGAGCAGCGCGTCCAGATCCGGCACTTGGTGCTCCTCGCGCCAAATCCACGGGCTTTGGATCGCTTCGAGCCGCAGCGCCACCTCGAGGATGTGCCCTGTCAACCCCATCCCTCCCAAGGTCGCCGCGAACAGGCGAGGGTCTGACGTCCGGTTGACCTCACGCTCTTCGCCGCTCGGCAGCAACATCCGGAGGCTCTCGACGTGCTGACCGACCGTGCCGGCGACGTGATGGTTCTTGCCGTGGATGTCGGAGGCGACCATGCCGCCCAGCGTCACGTAGCGCGTGCCCGGCGCCACCGGCGTGAACCAGCCGCGCGGGAGGAACACGCGCGCCAGGTCGTCGAGCGTCAGCCCGGCCTCGGCGCGAAGCAGACCTGAGCCCTCGTCAAAGGCGAGCATCGCGTCATTTCCGACCGAGCCCGCCGCCACCGGCGCGTCGCCCGGAGGCAGCGAAGCATCGCCATAGCTGCGGCCAAGACCACGGGTCAGCGAGGCCCCGGGAGCCGTCCGACGCAGCGGCCCGCGCCGCTCGGTCCCGGGAACGGCCACGCCGCCCCAGCCCGCGAGTCGGCCGCCGGCGGGCGCGTTCATCCGCGCCGCTCCCCGAACGAGTCGGCGAACAACGCCGCGATCGCCGCCCGGCCCGCCGGCGTCAACTCGCGGGTGCCCGTACCGCACACGGTCGTCGCGGTGATCTGCGGCGAGCCCGGCTGCCAGGCTTGGCCAGACCACCGGAACCACCCCTCCCGGCCTTGGTCGAACACCCAAAGGTCCTTCGACCACATCATGCGCGCAAGCTCCACCGCCCACCCGGTGCCACCCACCACGGTGCCGTCCTCTTGGATCTGGCCCACGACAAACACCTGCTCGCTCCGGCTGACCATGTGCCACAGCGTCTGGAGCACGCGGCGGATCAAGCCCGTCTCGTTGTACTGGCGGTTGAGGCGCCGGCTGACGTAGACGATGCTCACATCTCCGACCTCCAGCTCGGCCGGGGTCAGCACGCGTTGACCGACGACGCGGGCTTGGACGTGCCCTTCGAAGGTGAAGTGAACCTCGGGGCAGCCACAAGCCGCAGCGGCCTCACCAAACGCCGCCTCGGCGCCGGGCGCTCCTCCGGCAAACAGCGTGACGTCGGCCGGGCGCAAGCGCTGCTTCGCCACGGCAGGGACGGCCACGTCGGTCGGAACCACTTGTTGGGCGGTCGCATCGAGGCGAAATGGCAACGTCTCCTCGTGGCCATCGACAGCGAGCCGCAGCCCGCCCTCGGCACTGTCGAGAACCCGCACCACCACGCGCGCCGTGCCGCCGCTGCGGATCACGCCCCCCTCCGAGGCGACCGTGACCCACAGGCTCAAACCGAGGGTCTGGCTCAAGTGGCCGAGCGCCTCGCCGTGGGCGAGCCACGCCTGCGCCGTCAGGCCGTCGAGCAGCAAGACGTCCGCCTCAAACGCCGCGATGTCGCGGAGCATCCGCGCTTGGCTCTCCAGATGCACGGGGTCGAATGCGCGGTCGACGTAGCTCAAAATCATCCGACGGCGCTCGAGGCTGACCGACTCCGAGGGCAGCACCCCGAGCCCACGGCCGGCGTCGTCGTAGAACGCGCGCACCTGACCGACCGTCTCACGCAACGTGACGTGCAGCACCCGGCCTTCGCCGCGCAGGGCTTCAAGTCCCACGTGCACGAGGATCGCGCTCTTACCAACGCCTGCGTCGCCGACGAGCAGCGCGGGCTGCCCCGGACGCGGCCCGCCGTCGACCCGCGCCAACCACGCCTGCATCGGACGCTCGCCCATCGTGCCTCCGCGGGTTTTCCGCACGCCCCCTCGTATCCGCGCGCGTCGCGATCCGCGACCACGCGGCGGCCTCCACAACGAGGAAGGCCACGCGAGGTCGCCCGCGTGGCCTTCAACCCGACGCGAGGGGCAAATCCCCTCGCGCGCGACTCACTTGCCGTCCTTTTCCTTCTGGTAGGCGGCGATCAACTCGTCGGAGACGTTCTTCGGAACCTTGTCGTAACGCGAGAACTCCATCGCGAACTCGGCCTTGCCCTGCGTCGCCGAGCGAAGGACCGTCGAGTAGCCGAACATCTCCGCGAGGGGAACCTCGGCCTCGATGCGCGCAAACCCGTCCTCTTCGGACTGGCCGAGCATGTAGCCACGGCGCTGGTTGACGGTGCCGATGATGTTGCCGAGGAACTCGGCCGGGCCTTCGATCTCGACCTTCATCAAAGGCTCGAGGATGACCGGAGCGGCCTTGCCGTACGCCTCGCGCCAAGCGCCTTGCGCGGCGACCTGGAACGCGATGTCGCTCGAGTCGACGGCGTGGTACTGCCCGTCGTTGATCGTGACCTGGACGCCGACGACGGGAACGCCGATCAGCTGGCCCTTGTCGAGCATCGAGCGGAAGCCCTTGTCACAGCTCGGGATGAACTCGCGCGGGATCGTGCCGCCGACGATGTCGTCGACGAAGGCGTAGTCCGCCCCTTCGTGCGGGTCGATGAAGCCCGCGACGCGGCCGTACTGACCCGAACCACCCGTCTGCTTCTTGTGCGTGTAGTTGAAGTCCGCGTGGCGGGTGATCGTCTCACGGTAGGCGACGCGCGGGGGCGAGGTCTGGACCGGGACCTTGTACTCACGGCGCATGCGCTCGATGTAGACGTCGAGGTGCAACTCGCCCATGCCCGAGATGATCGTCTCGCCGGTCTCGGGGTCGGACGAGACGCGGAAGGTCGGGTCTTCCTTGGCGAAGCGCTGGATCGCCTTCGACAGGTTGTTCGCGCCCGAGGAGTCCTTGGTGGTGATCGTGTAGTGGATGACCGGGTCAGGGACGTGCATCGACGTCATGACGTAGCGGATGTCGGGATCGCAGAAGGTGTCGCCCGAGTGGCAATCGATGCCGAACATCGCGACGATGTCCCCCGCCTCCGAAGCCTCGATCTCCTCCATCTCGTCGGAGTGCATGCGGACGAGGCGGCCGACCTTGACCTTCTTGCGGTCACGGGCGTTCATGATGAACTCGCCCTTGCGCAGCGTGCCTTGGTAGACGCGCAGGTAGGTGAGCTGGCCGTACTGGCCGTCCTGAAGCTTGAAGGCAAGGCCGACGAACGGCTTGTCGGGGCTGGCGACGAGGTCGACCTTAGCCTCGGAATCATCGACGTTGAATGCGTGGTAGTCGATGTCGAGCGGCGAGGGGAGGTACGTCGTGACCGCGTCGAGGAGGAGCTGGACGCCCTTGTTCTTGTAGGCCGAGCCCATGAACACGGGGACGAGCTGGCGACGGAGCACGCCGGCGCGGATCGCGCGGCGGATCATCTCGTCCTCGACCTCGCCCTCGAGGTAGGCCATCGCGAGCTCGTCGTCGAACATCGAGGCCGCGTCGATCAGCTTGTCGCGGTACTCGTTGGCGGTGTCGACGAGGTTGGCGGGGATGTCGCCGATCCGGATGTCGTTGCCGTTGTCGCCGTGGAACGTGATGCCCTTCATCGTGACGAGGTCGACCACGCCCTCGAGCTTGTCCTCGGCGCCGATCGGGATCTGCGTCATCACCGCGTTGAGGTTCAGCTTCTCGCGAAGCTGGCTGCAGACGCGGTAGGCGTTCGCCCCCTGACGGTCGAGCTTGTTGACGAAGGCGAGGCGCGGGACGTTGTAGCGGCGCATCTGGCGGTCGACGGTGATCGACTGCGACTGGACGCCGGCGACGCCGCACAGGACGAGGATCGCGCCGTCGAGGACGCGGAGCGCGCGCTCGACCTCGATCGTGAAGTCGACGTGACCCGGGGTGTCGATGATGTTGACGTGGTGGTCCTTCCACTGACAGTAGGTGGCGGCCGACTGGATCGTGATGCCGCGCTCGCGCTCGAGCTCCATCGAGTCCATCTTGGCGCCGACGCCGTCCTTGCCACGGACCTCGTGAATCGCGTGGATACGGTCGGTGTAGAACAGGATGCGCTCGGTGAGCGTCGTCTTGCCCGAGTCGATGTGCGCGCTGATGCCGATGTTGCGGATCCGGTTCAGGTCGATGGCCACTTGGGACTCCTCAGCCGGCGAACGGCGTGTGGGGAAGGGGCGGCCCGCTATCGGGATCGTGGCCGGGTTGCAAGCCGCACGCAGCGTAGAACCACCGGTCGCCACAGGACCGTGACGGGATACGCCGCCCGGGGAGGTGACCCGATGCACGGCGTGCACGTCGCGGTCGACGCGGGCTTGGCGAACGCGGTCTTCTTCGACCGCGACATCGGGGAACATTGGACGTGGATCCTGTCCAAGCTCGGCGCCGTGGTCGCCGAGCCGGGCCTCGCCCGCCTCAACGTCGACGCGGGCGCCCTGACGCTGACCCCGGAGGCGCTCGCGGACGCGCTGCATCTCGGTGCGGGCATCGCCGACCCCGACGGTCGCGCCCTCGCCTCGGCGACGCCCGACGTGGCGCTCGGGGCACCGTGTCCGGCGTCTTGGCCAAGGGCCGCCCACGTCGCGTGCCGTGGCGCCGCGGACCTCGACGATGCCGAGGCGATCTGGCACCTCGAACGGGTTCGCGCGCTGCGAACCGCCGGGGTGCGAATCGCCGACGCGACGCGGCTGCGGATCGCACCCGGCGTTGAGGTGGCGCCTGGCGCCCGCCTCGGCGTGGACGTCAGCCTGCTCGGGTCGACCACCGTCGGGGTCGGCGCTTGGATCGACGCCGGCGTCGTCGCCACCGACGCCGTCATCGGGGCGCGCGCCCACATCAAGCCCTACAGCGTCCTGCACGGCGCCGAAGTGGGCGCCGACGCGCAGGTCGGCCCGTTCGCCCACCTGCGTCCGGGATCGCGCCTCGAGGAGGGGTGCCATCTCGGCAACTTCGTCGAGACGAAGAACACGCACCTCGGCCGCGGCGCCAAGGCCAACCACCTCGCCTACCTCGGCGACTGTTCGGTTGGCGCCCACGCCAACATCGGCGCCGGAACGATCACGTGCAACTACGACGGCGCGCGCAAGCACCGGACGACGATCGGAGAAGGGGCGTTTGTCGGAACGAACAGCAGCCTCGTCGCCCCGCTCATCATCGGCGCCCACAGCCTCGTCGCGGCCGGCTCGGTCGTCACGTCGGACGTCCCCGACGGCGCCCTCGCGATCGCGCGCGCACCGCAGGCCACGACCCCCGACAAGGGGCTGCGGATCCTGTCGCGCAACCGGGCCGCCAAGGCAGGTCAAGGCGCATGAGCCCCACCACGCCGCACGCACAGCAGCCGCCTGAGGACGACGCCGCCCGGCCGCCCCCGTTGCGGGGCCTCAACCCGCCGCAGCGCCAAGCGGTCGAGGTGACCGACGGTCCGCTCCTGATTCTCGCCGGCGCCGGATCGGGAAAGACGCGCGTTCTCACCCGCCGCATCGCCTACCTGCTCCACCTCGGCGTGGCGCCCGAGAACATCCTCGCCGTCACGTTCACGAACAAGGCCGCGGCCGAGATGCGAGAGCGGGTCGTCGAGCTCGTCGGCGAGCCGGGACGCAAGGTGTGGATCAGCACGTTCCACAGCAGCTGCTGCCGGATCCTCCGGGCGGAGGCCGAAGCGCTGGGATTCTCTCGCCGGTTCGCGATCTGGGATGACGACGACCAGCATCGCCTGATGCGGCAACTGATCGCAGACCACGGCTACGACCCCAAGGTCGTGACGCCCGCGAGCGTTCTTGGACGCATCGACCACTACAAGAACCGGCTCGTCTCGGTGGATGACGTGATCGCCGAACACCGCGCCCACCTCAACGACCCCGTCTGTCGCCTGTGGCGCGCCTACGAGGAAGCGTTGTTGGCGTCAGACGCCATGGACTTCAACGACCTGATCGGACGCGCCGTCCAGCTGTTCGAGACGGTGCCCGCCGCCCTCGACAAGTACCGCGACCTGTTCCACTACGTCCTCGTCGACGAGTACCAGGACACCAACCGCGCGCAGTACCGCATCCTGCGTCAGCTCACGGCCCAGCGACGCAACCTGGCCGTCGTCGGCGACGACGATCAGTCGATCTACGCCTTCCGCGGCGCGGACATCCGCAATATCCTCGACTTTGAAGCTGACTTCCCGGACGCAACCGTGATCCGGCTGGAGCAGAACTACCGGTCGTCGAAGAACATCCTCGACGTCGCCAACGCGGTCGTTGCCAAGAACCAAGAACGGATCGACAAGACCCTGTGGACCGCGGCCGCCGCAGGACCGCGCGTGGCGTTCTTCTCCGCACCCGACCCCCGCGGCGAGGCGCGGCTCGTCGTCCGCGCGATGCAGCAGCTGCGCGACAGCGGCGCCACGTACGGTGACATGGCGATCATCTACCGCACCAACCAGACAAGCCAGCCCTTTGAAGCTGCGCTTCGCGAAGTCGGGGTGCCGCATGTGCTGATCGGGGGACGCCCGTTCTACAGCCGGCGCGAAGTGCGCGACACGCTCGCGTTCCTTCGCTTGATGCTCAACGGCGCCGACGACGCGGCGTTCCTGCGCGTGGTGAACGTGCCGCCGCGTGGCATCGGACCTGGCACCCTCACCAAGCTGCGAGAGGAAGCCGGCCGACGGGGTGAGCCGCTGCTCAAGGTCGCGCGATCGCTCGCCCGCAGCGGCGACCGAAGCGCGCGCGCGCTGGAGGGCTTTGTCCGGCTGATCGACGATCTCGCCGAGCGCCTCCCCACCGCATCGCTGCCGGCGCTGGTCCATCACCTGCTCCAAGCCAGCGGCTACCTCGCGATGCTCGAAGCCGAGGACACCCCCGAGGCCAAGGCCCGCATCGACAACCTTCACGTCCTGCTGCGTGACGCCGCGACCACCGAGCTCGACGCGCCGACCCCCGATGAGCGTCTCGCAGCTTGGCTCGACCGCGTCGCCCTCGCGGGGAGCGAAGAGGAGGTGCCGGAGGGTGGCCGGGTCACGCTGATGACCGTGCACACCAGCAAGGGGCTCGAGTTCCCGATCGTGTTCGTCGTCGGGATGAACGAGGGGCAGTTCCCCAACGCACGCGCGCTCGAGGACAACGGGGGCGTCGCGGAGGAACGACGGCTGGCCTACGTGGCGTTCACGCGCGCGATGCAGCGGTTGATCGTGACGCGGTCGCTCACCATCGCCTCGTGGGATGGCAAAGGCGGGGTCAAGCAGAGCGACGCGACGCCGTCGCGGTTCCTGTTCGGCATCCCCACCGAGAGTTGCAGCGGTGAGGTGCCATCGCTGGCGTTGACGGAGGAGCGTACCCCCGATGCCGATCGGGACGAGGCCGCGTTGCGCGCGGGCCGCCTCGCGCGTCTCCTCGCCCACCGACAGCCGTCCACGAGCGCGCGCGCGCCTGCGCCACCGGATGACGCAGCGGCGCCGGAAGGCGAGTACGTGCTGACCGACATCGAGGGCCCCGAGGACCTTGAACCAGGGAAAACCGTCTTTCATCGACAGCATGGCCGAGGCACGGTGACGAACCTCGGGTCGACGGCCGTGCGGGTTCGGTTCGCCCAAGGAGAGCGCCGCCTGAGCCTCGGCGACCATGCGCTGTCGGGCCTCCGCGACATCTGAGGCCGCGCCGTGCTAGATTGCCCCCCGAGAGGACGTCCATGATCGTCAGCTGCCCGCAGTGCGCCGCCCGTTACCGTGTGCCCGAGGAGCGCATCTCGGAGCGCGGTGCCCGGATCACCTGCCCCGCGTGCCGCCACCGCTTCACCGTGCACAGCGGCGAGCAGCGCCTCGTCGTCGGCGGCGAAGCCGAACCTCGCGGCCTCAACGTCCTCGGCCACCAGCGCCGCCCCGCCGGCTACGACGAGGAAGACGACCAACCGACCACCGTGATGACCGCCGCCGAGCGCGACGCGCTCGCTCGCGAAGCCGGCGTGGGTCTGCCGTCCCGTCCGTCTCTCCCCGTCCCCCCGCCGCCCCCGGCGCCCGTGACGGGCCCTGTGGCCTCGCCGGCAGGCCAGCGCGCGACGGCCCCCAAGGCGGCCCCCAAGGCCTCGAAGGGGCCCACGGGGAGCAGCCTGCTCGTCATCGGCGCCGTGCTCGCGGCGTTGATCGCCGCGGCGTTCCTGCTCACCTGAGTCCGCCGATGCAGCCCCCCGACCCTGGCTCGCTGGTGCCGCTGCAACTCGACGGCGACGAGGCTTGGATCACGCGTGATCGCGCCTGGGTCTGGGTTCCGCGCGCCACACTCGACCGGTTGCGCCTCTCCGAGCCGACCCGCCCACGGATGGTTCGCATCCATCCGTCTGAGTTCTCCGAGGTCGAGGGGCCGCCGACGGGCACCCCAATGACCGAAGTCGACGGCACCCACGCCGAGGCCGACCGAACCCGAGACCGCCGCCTTCAGCAAGCGGCCGTGTGGATCGCCGCCTCGGCCCTGCTCGTCGCGTTTGCGAGCGGAACATGGCTCGGCCTGCTGCTACGACCGAGCGCCGCGTTTCCGTACGTGGAGGCGGAGCCTGAGCCATTCGCCGTGCTCGCGCGGCCCGACGAGATCCCTACGGCCCGCTCGTCCAAGGCCGACCGGCCCGCGAAGCCCAAGGCGGTCGATGCGGCCAACGCGATGCCCGAGGATGGCGACCGGCCGCGCAAGGACGACGCCGGACGCGGCGCGGCGACGAGCGATGATGCACCTCGTGGCACCGAAGCCCCCAAGGAGGCGGGCTCCCCCCTCTCCGAGCCCGAGGACGCCGCCACCACGCAACGCTCCACGATCGACGCGCTGCTCGCGCGCGCCGAACGGGATCCAGAAGGTGCTGCGGCCGAAGCCAAACGACTGCGCGCCGACGAGCCCGACAACATCGATTTGCGCTACGCCGCCGCGTACGCAGAGTTCAAGGCAGGCCGTCGCGAAGCGGCACGCGACCTGTACTGCGGGTCTCGGCAGCGCTTTCGCACCGACGACCAACGCGAGTTCGATTCGTTCCTGCGTCAGTACAAGCTCGCCTGTCCCTGAGCGCCCGGCACCGCGTCGACGCGCCGGGCCGGGCAACCTGTCCTCGTCAGAACGGGCTGAGCGTCGTCGCGCGGGCCTTGAGCTCCATGATCGCCGGCGCAGGCGATGCCCCCGGGTAGACATCGACGATCTCGATCGAGACCGGACCATCGCCCGACCCGGTGTAGCCGACGAGCGCGGGAAGCTCAAACCACTGGACCAAACCCTGCTTGTCCTCGCACGTGTACGTCCGACTGACACCGCTTTGGGTGATGCGCACCGTCTTGGGACGCGACTGGGTGGCAGGCCCCACGACCACGCCGAGGCTCGACAAGCCGAACCGGCCGCCCTTGACCTCGACGGTCTGTGGGGCCTCGCCCGTCGCTGCCCAGTACGACTTCAGGTCCCCGTCGATCAGGGCTGCCGCGAGGTGCCCGTCGGCCTGGGACGACGGGTTCCCCGACGCGAACAAGACGGCGTCAAACTCCCCCATGTGCACCAGCGCTTCGCTCACCGCGAGCTGGCTGAAATCGACGCCGTCGACGACCTTCGTCACCTCGATCCGGACCACGCCGCCGACCATGTCGTCGCCGACCTCCACGTCCGTCAGGTCGAGCGTCTGGCGGCCCATCTGATCTTGGAACGCCAGCACCTTGTCGAGGACGACCTTGTCGCCCTGGGCGGAATCCTTGACGATGACGCGCGCCTCGGCGAGGCGACTGTAGTCCTTGAACGTGTTCTCGTCGGCCGCCCATCCGACGACGAGGCTGAGCTTGTCGACCTTGCCCTTGGGCACGCCGATCTCCAGCCAGCTCCCGACGTTGTCTTGCTCGGGGTGCACCACCCACGCCGTGGTCGGATCGCCGTCCAGTGCGGACGAGGCACCGTAGCTGCTGCCATCACGCGCCATCGGCTTTTCGCTCGAGACCGCGTAGCCCCCCGCGTGCGCCAAGCCGCTCAAGGCCATCCACGGCGCCACTTGGGCGATCCAACGCGTAAAACGTGCACCGTTCATCGTTCCTCCTACCGTGCCTTCAGCGGGTCACGGGCTTGTAGACGACCGTAGCACGGTCTTGAATGCCGTCCTTGGAGACGAACCACTCGTTGTCGAGCGGATCGTTGTCGTTGAGCGCGATCTCGATCACGCCGTCGGACGGGGGATCAAACGTCGCACCAAGGCCGATCGGACGCACGAAGCTGGCGCCGTCCTTGCCCGTAAACCGGAGCAGCAGGGTGCCCACCGCGCACCCCTCGGTCGTGCACGGGTAGCCCTCCGGTGCGTTGGGGCGCGTCAGGTCTCCGGCGGCGTTGACCCACGGCGCGTCCTTGCTGGTGCGGTAGCGGTCGACGTCGGTCACCGTGATCTTGACGTAGTCAGTGTCGCAAACGCCGGCTTTGAATTGCCAGCCGGCGCGAACCTCAAGGTAGTAGGCCATCTCGACGATCGGGCGACGACACACGCCTT
>JBJONI010000371.1:0-3915 GCA_046051915.1 Pseudomonadota bacterium | reverse complement strand
CCACAAGAAAGCCGAAGAGAAGGCAGACCTCAACGTCACTCCGCTGATCGACGTCATGATGGTGCTGCTGATCTTCTTCATGTTGACGGCGAAGTTCACCGAGGAATCGAAGGTCGAGATCGAGCGACCCGGTGCGGCCTCGGGGTCGACGCCCGGGGCGCAGATCCTTCGCGTCACGCTCGAAGCAAACGGCAACCTGTGGGTCGACGACGCACCGGTCAAGTTGTGGGCGCTGCAGGGGCGCGTGCGTGATCGCCTCCGCGAGTCCGGCGACGACACCGTCCTCGTGCAGGCCGACCGCCGCGTGACGGCAGAGAAGCTGATCGAGGTGGTCGACCAGTGCCGCCTCGCTGGCGCGAAGGACGTGGGCGTGATCACCGAGCAGGAAGGCGGCTGATGGAGGTCCTGTCGCCCACGCTCCGCTGGGGGTTGCGCGCCCTGTCGTGCGTCGGCCTGATGGGAGGCCTCGCCGCGACCTCGGGTGCGCTCGACCTGCTGCGAACGTGGACGGCGCAAGCGAAGGAGGAAGGAGGAGGGAAAGCGGCCGTTAGCTTCGACCTGCCGCCCGCAGCGCCACCCCCCACGGCCAAGCGGCCCGCGGCGAAGAAGCCGGCCCCGTCCAGCGCCCCAAAGCCGGCCCCGAGCACCGCACCGGCGGCCGCGTTGCGCGCAGGCCTCGGCGGCCTCGATCTCGGCGGGATCGGCCCGATCGCCATCGCCGACGACGCCACGCGCGCCTCGGTCGGCAACGCCAAAGCCTCCGTCATGACCGAAGCTTCGGTCGACGTCGTCCCAAGGCCGCTGCAGCGCGTCGCCCCGGAATACCCGGTCCGTGCGCGCGCGCGCGGTGCTGCGGGGTCGGTCACCCTGTCGATCCTCGTGGGGGCGGACGGGCGCGTTCGTGACGTCCGGGTGCTCAAGGCCGACCCCCCCGATCTGTTCGAGCAGGCGGCGAGCGACGCCGTGCGCCAATGGACGTTCGCTCCGGGCGAATACAACGGCGCGCCGGTCGACGTCCGCGTCGAGCAGACCCTGCGCTTCGGGTTGGAGTGACGATGCGGGTCCGCAGCATCTGGTTCGCGTTCCTGTGCGTCGGAACCTTGGCCCTCGCGAAGCGAGAACGCCCCCTGCCGGAGCCCCCCGAGGAGCTCACCGTCACCGAAGTCTTGATCCGTGATGGTCACTGGGACCGCGCGGCCGCCGTCCTCGCGACGCTGACGCTCGAGGCCGACGACCCCTACTTCCTCCGCCTGCGGCTGCTCCAAGGCCTGCTCGACCTGCAAGCTGACCGTCCTTCCGATGCGGTCACCGCCTTCCGCGAAGTCCTCTCCGGCGAGACGCCGCCGCCGGAGGTGCACATCCACCTCGCCCGCGCCCTGCTCGCTGCTGGCGCGCCCGCGGACGCCCTCACGGCGCTCGACGTCGGTGGGGACGCGATCGCGGGCTTCGCGTCGACGTGGCAGGTCCGCGGGGCGGCGCACGCCGCGCGAAACGACGCGGACGCCGCCTATACCACCTGGACGAGCGGCCAGGCGCGGTTCCCTGACGACGTGGGCCTGCGTCAGTCGCGTGTCCGCGCCCTCCTGCAAGCCGGCCTTGGGGAGGCTGCGCACGCCGAAGCGCTGCCACTCCTCGGCGACGTGGCCGGCGGCGTCGATCTGTACCGGGCGCTCGGCCAATCCCTGCGCGACTCGGGATCACGACGGAGCGCGATCGCCGTCCTCGAGGAAGGCCACCTGCGGTTTCCGACCGACGCCCGCATCGTGCGCCAGCTCGCGTTGCTCCACCTCGAGGCGGGCCACCCCCACGCCGCGGGGCACCTCCTCGCCGAGGCGGCGTTCGAGGACCCCTCCCTGTATGTCCATGCCGCCGAGGCCTACCGGCAAGCGCGCGCATGGATCCTCGCCGAATCGATGAACGCCGAGATCCCGGACCCCGTCGAGAAGACGCGCCAGCGGCTCGGGCTGTTGCTGGAGGAGGAAGCTTGGGCGCGCGCGGTCTCGCTCGAGGATCGCGTCCGCCGGCACGGCCTCGATCGCGAGGACCCGGTCCGCTACGGGCTCGCGTACGCACACGCCCAGCTCGACCGTCGGCAGGACGCCGAGCGGTGGCTCAAGGGGATCGGCGACCCCGAGGTGTTCGAGTCGGCGACGCGCCTGCGCGAACAACTGTCGAACCAGGGCGGCGCGCCGTGATCGCAGCGTTCTGGTTCGCCCTCGGCTTCGCGTTCGCCCAGGACACCGGGTCCGTGGATGGCGTCGTTTTCGACGCACGCGGCGTCCCCCTCGCCGACCGTTGGGTCCGCGTCGGGGACGTGATGGTCGTGACCGACGCCCTCGGCGGGTTCCGGGCCGTCGCGCCAGCCGGAGACGTCGTCGTCAGCGTCGAGGGCCACGTGGAGGTCGGGACCTTCACCGTGGTCGCGGGACGGCAAACCGAGCTTCTCCTCACACAGACCCTCGACGGCGGCTGGTACGCGCTCGCCGAGACCCCGACTGCCGCGACGCCCAACGCGCCAGCCGACGATGCCGCGCCACGCGGGACGCTCCGAGGCGTTGTACGTGCCGAATCGGGCGCCCCGCTGAAAGGTGCACGCGTGTTGGTTCGGGGCCGCGAAGAAGAGGCCGTGACCGACAGTTACGGGGTCTTCGCGCTTGATCTCCCGTACGGCGCTTGGGAGGTTTCCGTCGTGGCCCGCGGGTTCGCCGCGCAGATTGTGCGCGACCTGCAGGTCGACGCGGAGGATCGTGACCCCGTCGCGCTGAGCCTTGTGCCCGCAGGCCTCGCGATGGAAGACTTCATCGTCAAGGCGCCGCGAATTACGGGATCCTCCGCCTCTCTCCTCGAAGAGCGAAAGACGGCCTCGGCGGTCGCCGACGTCGTGGGCGCCGAACAGATGCGAAAGGCCGGCGACCCCGACGCCGCACAGGCCCTCCGCCGCGCCACCGGCATCACGGTCGTCGGAGGACGCTACGTCTACGTGCGCGGCCTCGGCGATCGCTACGCCGCGACCACGCTCAATGGGTCCACGCTTCCCTCACCCGAGCCCGAAAAGCGCGTCGTCCCCCTCGACCTGTTCCCCACCTCGGTCTTGGAGGGCGTCGTCATCCTCAAGACGCCGTCTCCGGACCAAATCGGCGAGTTCGGCGGCGGGATCGTCCAGATCCGCACCCGCGGCGTCCCGTCGCAGCGCGTGCTCGCTGTCGCCGGAACCCTCGGAGCGCGGACGGGGACGACCTTTCAACAGGCGCAGCTGGGACCGCGAGGCCCCACCGACTTCCTCGGGATCGACGGGGGCTTTCGAGCAGTCCCGAAGCTCGTGGCCGAGGACGCCGCCGATCAGCCGCTCAAGCCGCGAGGCATCTTCTCCGATGCAGGCTACACACCGGAGCAACTCGAAGCGTTCGGCGAGAGTTTTGCGAACCGGTGGGACCCCACCACCAAGCGCATCGCTCCCGATGGGAGCCTCCAGTTCACCGTTGGAAACCGTTGGAACCTCCCCGGGAAGGACCGCCGCATCGGAGCCCTTCTCTCGCTGAACTGGTCCAACAGCTGGGACGCTGACGACGCGTTCCGCCGCGTGTACTCGACCTCCGAGAGCGGGCTGCAGCTCAAGCGCGACACCACGTTCGCGTCCGCCCAGAACCGCGTGACCCTCGGCGGCATGGCGGTCGTCGGCGCCAACTTGGGCAAGCAGCACGACATCGTCTCCACGACGCTGCTCAACCGCATCTCGACCTACGACGCGCTGGTCTTTCGCGCCGACGATCCCACCGGATCCAACGACACGCGCGGCGTCCGATTCGCTTGGGCCGAACAGCAGCTCGTCTTCCAGCAGCTCCGCGGCCACCACGGGTTCCTCGACGGTGCCCCCCTCACGCTCGATTGGCGGTACGCGTTCAGCCAGGCCACGCG
>JBJONI010000370.1:0-4174 GCA_046051915.1 Pseudomonadota bacterium | reverse complement strand
CGGCATCAGCATTCACCGCTCCGACTGCAAGAGCCTCGCCGCGCTCGATGAGGACCGCCGGGTCGGCGTCGACTGGGACCTGTCGAACCGCACGCGCCACAGCGCACAGCTCACGGTGTGGTGCGCCGACCGGCCCGGCATGCTCGCCAACATCACCAAGGTCTGCGACCAGCAGCAGGTCAACATCGAGCGCGTCCAAGCCGCCGTCGAGGATCCACGCAGCAAGCTCGCGACGATCCGCCTGCAGATCGCGGTCAACGACCTCTCCGAGCTCACGCGCCTGATCCGCGCGATCGAGCGGGTCGGTGGCGTCGAACGCGTCGACCGCCGGTAGGTCGAGCCCCTGGGCGTTGGCACCGGTACCGCAGACGCTATAGGGTCCGGTGTCGCGAGGTCGGCGTGCTCCGTTCGATGACGGGATTCGGTCGAGGCGAGGCCACCACGGGCGACGTGGCGGTCGTCGTCGAGCTGCGCAGCGTGAACAACCGCTACCTCGACGTTCAGGTCCGCGCGCCGCGCGAGTACATGGCGTTCGAGCCCGAGTTGAACAACCGACTCAAGGATGAGTTCAAGCGCGGCCGCGTCGAGGCCTTCGTTCGGCGTCAAGGGCTCGGAACCCGCGCGCTGGTCCGAGGCGATACGGGCCTGTTTCGCGGCTACCTCGACGCGATCGACGGCCTCGTCGGCGGCGGCGACGCATCCACGCGGCAAGCGGCCATCGCGTGGGTGCTCACGCAGCCAGGCGTGCTCAACGTGTCGACGGAGGAAGTCGACGTGCTCGGCGAGTCCGAGGTCCTCCGGGCCGCCGTGGACGCCGCCATCGAGGGCCTCAAGCAGATGCGCCTGTCGGAAGGCGTCGCGCTCGAACAGGACCTCGACCAGAACCTCGGGCGGTTCCTCGACGAGCTCAACGCGATCGAAGGCCAGGTCGGCGACCTCCACCAGCGCCTGCGGATCAAGATCGAGACGAAGCTACGCAAGATCCTGGGCGACCGTCACGAGCCGTGGCGTGTGCTTCAGGAGGCGGCGTTGCTCGCAGAGCGCGCCGACATCCACGAGGAGATCGCGCGGTTGCGGAGCCACGCCGCCCAGTTCAAAGAGGCCCTCGACCGAGACGAACCCGTCGGCCGCCGCCTCGACTTCCTGCTGCAAGAGATGAACCGCGAGGTCAACACGATCGGCTCCAAGGCGGCGGATCACCCGGTCAGCCACCGCGTCGTCGAACTCAAGAGCATCCTCGAACGCATGCGAGAGCAGGCGGCGAACGTCGAATGACCGAGACCCCCACGGAGCGCCGATGACGTTGCACGAGGTCACCGACGGGCCGGTGCTGCTCGATCCCCCCGATCGCGGCGCCCTGTTCGTCGTCTCCGGCCCGAGCGGCGTCGGAAAGAGCACGCTGATCGACGCCCTGATGCGGCGCGTGCCCGGCATCGCGTTCTCCGTGTCTGCGACCACGCGCGACCCACGGCCGGGCGAGGTCGACGGGGTGCACTACCACTTCCTGACGCCCGAAGCGTTCGAGGCTGAGATCGCCGCCGACGCCTTCCTCGAGCATGCAGACGTCTACGGTCGCCGCTACGGCACGTTGATCGGGCCGACCCAGGACGTGCTGGCGCGCGGAGGTTCCCTGCTCCTCGACATCGACGTGCAAGGGGCGGCGCAGGTGCGTGGTCGGATGCCCGATGCCGTGCACATCTTCCTGCTGCCGCCCGACCGTGAAACGCTGGAGAAGCGCCTGCGCGCGCGTTCGACCGACGAAGAGCCGGTGATCCAACGTCGCCTCGCCGAGATGGACCAACAGCTCGCCGCGCTGAGCGACTACGACTACCTCGTCGTCAACGACCACCTGCCGACCGCCGCCACGACGTTCGTGGGCATCGTGTTGGCCGAGATGTCACGGCGAAGCCGACGCGAGCAACTCGTTCGGGCGTGGCGCGCGTAGACGCCGCCCCCACACGCGCAGCGGTGCCGCCCGGCGGCCTTCCGCCCTGCCCCCGCCGCCGCGCCGGCGTTCAGGCGACGGCGGGCGACGTCCCTCACAGGTCCTTGCAGCACCGAAACCCGATGTCGGCACCGGCGAACGACGCGTTCTCGTCGACGCGGATCGCGCACCGCGTGTTCTTCGAGGCCGACCCGCTCGGCCCCCCGGCAACGACGCGACGCGAACCGCCGCCAGCGTCGGTCGCCGTCCACTCGCGCAGGTTGCCACCGAGATCGAACGCGCCCCAGCCCGAGCGACAGTCGGCGCGATCGCCGGCCTTGCCGACCGCGCCAGCGCCCTCACCGCACGTCGCAGCTTCGAACACGTCGCCGTAGGGGAACACGCGCGATTCCGCGCCCTTGCACGCCTTCTCCAGCTCGTCCGCCGAGCAGAGGCGCTTGCCCTTCGTCCCGCACAGCTCCGCCGCCTTCGCAGCGTTCACACCGCTCAACGGCGGCGCCCCCTTCTCGTTCGGCCACTCGAACACGTCGATCAGGTACGCGCCCGTCTCCCGCTTCTCGAGGACAGGCTCACTCGCGAATCCACGCTCAGCGTGCAGCCGTCCCACGAGGACGGGGCCCGCGGGGACGGCGACCATGTTCGGGTTGGCGTCGCGCTGCGCAGCAAACTGTCCAGGATCAAAGCCGGTGTATGCGGCGACGACCTCGTTGCGCGTCTCGGTGTCGCGAGCCGCGTACTTCGCGGACGGGTCGCGGTCCTTGGACTGGAACACGATCACGCCACCGAGCAGCATCGCGAGCAGCGAGACGCCGACGAGCGCGAACCGCACGTAGTTCGGCGCCTCAGGCGGTGCCGCGACTTCGGCCTTGTCCTCGAACAACGCCTCAAGTCCGCTTTGGAAGTCACGCGCGGACCGGTAGCGATCCTCGGGCGCGGGCGAAAGGGCGGCCTGCGCCACGGTGTCGGCGACTCGAGGCAGATCCGGGCGGCGCTTGCGCGGCAACTGGAACGTCCCGAGCGGCGGCGCGCCGACGAGGAGCTCGTAGAAGATCACCCCGATGCTGTAGAAGTCCGCTTGGGTCGTCAGCGAGGGCGTGATGCTCTTCAGCTCGGGGGCGAGGTACTGCGCTTCGCCGGCGTCGAACTCGAACGCGGTCAAGCCCCCCGTGGGCACAAGATCCCAAAGGAACAACCCCGGGATCCGCACATCGTACACCACGTTGCGGCCGCCGGGCCCGGTACGACGCGCGTGGACGAGCACCGTCTCCGGGCGCAGCGCGCGGATGATGTGCCCCGCTTCCGCCGTCGCCTTCGCCGAAGCGAGCAACCCGTTGACGATCTGTGCGACTTCGCGGACGTGGAACGGTTCCTTTTGCGCCTTACGCTCGCGCAGGAGGAGCGCGAGGGTGTCGCCGGCAAAGGCCTCGAACGCGACCCAAGCCAGCCCCTCGTCATGGCCAAAAGCGAGGATCGGGAGCTGACCCGCGCTGTGGGTCTGGCTCGCCGCGACGGCCTTCCCGAGCGCGGCCGCGTCCACCCGGAGATCGTCGTCGATCAGCAGCAGGTGCCGCGTCGCGCCGCCGGCCGTCTCCCGCGCGAGGTACGTCACGCCCAGGGCGTCGCGCCGGAGACGCTCGACCAGCTCGTACCGACCCGCGAACGACGTCCCGGCGCTGCGCTCTTCTTGCCCTTGCGACACGATCCCTCCACAGACTTCTGACATTGTATCGAGTTGTTGCTGCTTCGGTCCACCACCGACGCGTTCGGTACCCCCACGATGCGCCGCCGACGCCGCGCCTGACGCGTCAGGGCGCGGATTTTGGTGCGAGCGCGACGTTGAAGGTGCGCTGCTGTTCGGCGCCTGAGGCAGGAAACCTCGCCGTGCGAACGACCGACTCGATGCACGGAGCCATCGTGCCCGTCGGGTCGGCACCGCGTGCGCTGACGTCGAGGAGGTTGCCGTCGGCGGCGACGCGGACCTCGACCCGCCACGGCTGGCGCTCCGCCGTGGGGGGGCCGCCGCACGTTCGCAGCCGCGGCTCGACGACCTTCCACATCGCCTCGACGCCGGCGCTCACGCGGGTCCGGTCACCAGGCTCCGCAGGCGTCGCGGATGGCTTGGGCGCGTCCGCCGGGGCGGGCACCGACGGCGCAGGCGGGGTCGGCGGCGTGGCGGGACGCGGCGCCGTCGTGGACTCGGGCGCAACCACGGGCGCATGGACGGGCCCG
>JBJONI010000369.1:0-4665 GCA_046051915.1 Pseudomonadota bacterium | reverse complement strand
TGAGGTCGTCGCGACCGAAACCGTCGCCGTCCGCGTCCGCGTAGAAGGTCGCGCCGGCCGTGTAGACGTGCGCGCCGGCGCTCATGCCGGACGTGCCACCATACTGCCAGGGGCCCCAAAGCTCGGGGCGGCCATGGGCGGGAGAGACACGCACCCGCGCGCGCCAGTGGTAGCCCGTACCCGGCGTGAGCGACGTCACCGCCTGGTCGACGCTCACGCCGGTGAGTCCGGCGTCCACCCATTCCGTGGACGTCAGCGTCCCGCTGCCTGAAAACGCAGTTCCGACCGGCTTCACCTCGACCTGCGACTTCACACGGACGCGTCCGGATGCACCACGCGTGTAGGCAAGGTTCACGTCGAACGCCTCGCCGCTCTCGGACGCGAGCCCCGCGACGATGCGGGCCGTCGCTCCAGGCTGACGCGCGCTCGCCACGCGTGCGCGGCCCGTCGTGGCGTCGCCACCGTTACCGAGGTGACCCACCACAGCGCCGGCGTCGGTCGCGCTCGAATCCTGCCCCGGAGCGCCCAGGATCACGTCACCGAAGCCGTCCCCGTCGACATCGCCCGCGGAGGCGACCGCCCATCCGAGCTGCGCACCGGCCTGGTTCGTCTCCATGGTCCACATGGCGCTCGTGGCGAGGCCGCTCGCCGTGCCAAGGTACACGCTGACGCGTCCCTCGTCGGTGGAACCGTTGTCGTAGCGGGGCGCTCCGACGATGACGTCGCCATAGCCGTCGCCGTTCACGTCGCCCGCGGACCCGAGGCTGTAGCCGAAGTCCGCCGAAGCCTGGTCGCTCTCCGCGGTCCATGCGCTCGTGGTCGCGAGTCCCGCCGCGCTGCCCAGGTAGAGCGTGGCCCGCCCCTCGTCCGTGGCACCGTTGTCGAAGGCATACGCACCTACGAGAACGTCGGCGTAGCCATCGCCGTTGACGTCCCCCGCCGAGGCGACCGCCGCACCGAAGAGGGCGCCAGCCTGGTCGGACTGGGCCGACCATGACGCGGTCGTCGAGAGCCCCGTGGACGCTCCGAGGTACAGGCGCGCGATGCCTTCGTCGGTCTGACCGTCGTCATGGTTGGGCGCCCCGATGAGGACGTCGGTGTAGCCGTTCCCATCGACGTCCCCGACACCGGCGAGCGCCTCACCGAAGGCTGCGCCGGTCTGGCCACCCTTGACCGTCCAGGACGCGCTCGACGCGAGGCCCGAAGCGGAGCCTCGGTACAGGAACGCGGCGCCCTCGCCGACGTAGGCGTCGTCGTAGCCGTCCGCACCCACGAGGATGTCGCCGTAGCCGTCACCGTCGACATCACCCGCGGAGGCGAGCGCGCCACCGAAGCGCGCACCCGATTGACCGACGTCCGCGGTCCAGTCCGCCGTCGCGGCTGGGCCCGCGGCACGACCGAGGAACACATAGGCACGGCCCCCGCCCGTGGCGAGCGGCGCCCCGAGCAGCAGGTCGCTGTAGCCATCCGCGTTCACGTCTCCCGCGGTCGAGACCGCCGCGCCGAGGTTGGCGCCGGCGAGGTTCGCCTCGAAGGTCCACGCGGCGGTCGTCGCGAAGCCGCTGGTCGACCCAAGGAACAGGTAGACGCGCCCTTCGTCGGTCTCGCCGCCATCCTGCGTGGGCGCGCCGACCAGGACGTCCGCGTGCCCATCACCGTTCACGTCGCCCGCGGAAGCCAACGCGGTGCCGAAGGCCGCGCTGGCTTCCTCGCCCTGACCGGTCCATGCCGCGCTGGTGCCAAGGCCCGTGCTGGCGCCCAGGAACACGAAGGCACCGCCCTCGTCCGTATGGCCGTTGTCGTAGTTCGGCGCCCCGATGATGACGTCGCTGCGACCGTCACCATTGACGTCGCCCGCCGAGGCGACGGCCGTTCCGAAGCTCGCACCGGTCTGGTTGGGCTCGCCTGACCAGATGGCGGACGTCTGCAGGCCGCTGGCCGAGCCCAGGAACACCTGCACGCGCCCCTCGTCGGTCTGGCCGTTGTCCAGGTTGGGTGCCCCGACGATCACATCCCCGTAGCCGTCACCGTTGACATCACCGGCCGACCCGAGGGCGTAGCCCAGCGAGGCCGAGGCCTGGTTCGATTCGAGGTTCCACGCAGCCGTACCCGACGGCCCGCTCGTCGTGCCAAGGAAGAGGAACGCGCGTCCCTCATCGGTCTCGCCGTTGTCGCAGGCCGCGCACCCCACGAGGAGCTCGCTCATGCCGTCGCCATTGACGTCGCCCGCACCCGCGACCGCGTTGCCGTAGGCCGCCGAGGTCTGGTTCCCCTCGCCCGTCCACGCCACCGTGGTCGCGAGGCCGCTCGCGGACCCGAGGTACACGGTGACCATGCCCTCGTCAGTGTGTCCGTTGTCGTAGCCGGGGCTCCCGACGGCGACGTCGTCGTAGCCGTCACCGTTCACGTCGCCGAGTCCCGTGACGGAACTTCCCATGCCAGCCTGCGCCTGATCGGGCTCCACGACCCACGCAGGAGAGCTTGCAAGGCCGGAGGCAGACCCGACGTAGACGTAGGCCCGCCCCTCGTTGGTGCTTCCGTTGTCGAAGTCACGCGCGCCGATGATGACGTCCGCGTAGCCGTCGCCGTTCACGTCACCCGCGGCGGCGAGCGCCTCACCGAAATGCGCGCCGGCCTGGTTCGCCTCCCCGATCCAAGCGGTCCCCGTGGAGAGGCCCGTCGCGCTGCCCGCGTACAGCCACGCGGAGCCCTCGCCGCTGTGACCATTGTCGTAGTTGCGGGCGCCGACGAGCACGTCACCATAGCCATCGCCATTGACGTCACCGGCTCCGGCGACCGCGACGCCGTAGAAGGCGCCGGCCTGGTCGTGCTCCCTCTGCCACGCCGGCAGGAGGGCCAGACCACTCGCCGAGCCATGAAACACCCAGGCCTTGCCCTCGTCGGTCTGCCCGTTGTCGAAGGTGCGCGCCCCGATGACCACGTCGCCATAGCCATCGCCGTTGACGTCTCCGGCATACGAGACCGCGAAGCCGTAGTTCGCCGTGGTCTGGTTGCTCTCCTGACGCCATGAACCGCTGGTCACGACCGGGTCGACCGTCACGTCGCCGATCGCACCTTCATCGTCCACGACGATGCGGATCCCGTCACCGGTCGCGTCCATCCATGCGGGTAGCGCACGACCCGTGGCGTCCCACGCGGCGAGGCCATTGTAGTGGAGCGGTTCGACGTCAGGGCGGACGAGGAGAAGGGCGTCGCCGTCACGCTCAACGCGGGCCCCCTCGACGGCGAGCTCGAACACCAGCGGGCCGTCGCCATCGGGCGACGCGGTAACGGTAAATCCCTGTTCCAGACCGTCAACACGGTTCTCCCACCACTCGAGCAGGCCCGGCCGAGCGAAAACGACGCGACGAGCGCAGTCACCGTCCACCGTACGGACGGCTTGGGCGACACACTCGCCTTCCTCCGCGAGCGCAGGCTCTGCGACGAGGAGGGCATCCTCACGACCCCACGCAGAGAGCCGCAGCGCGACAGACACGCTCGCGTCACGACGATCGTCGATGCGCGCCGAACCGTCACGGAAGTGAGCACGGAGCCCCTGCGCACGGTTGACCGCGAAGACAACGTTGTCTTCGGCGCGCGGCGCGTACTCGGCGGCGGCGATCGCGGCGAACGTCTGGCGAGACCAGGACTCGGTGACCGTCGACGGCGCACCGGGCTCGGTACGGGACACGTCTTGGTCGACACGCTCTGCAGGTTCACCGCACCCAGCGACGCCAACGAGGAGCCCGGCGGCGAGCGAAAGGTTCGACAGGGTGACGCGGCGCGGCATTGGAGCTCCCGCGCACATCAGCGTGCGCGCGGCGATGCTGCCAGCAGGCACCCGCGCGCACACGGGGACGATCTCGTGAAAGCGAGGTTCTGAACCGCCTCAATGCCAGATCGGCTCCCTCCGAAAGACCCTTGACACGTCAAGTTTCGGGTGGCGCGCGCGTGAAAACGGGAAACGCCCGCAGCCGGAGAGGCCTGCGGGCGCTCACGCTCCCAGAGGAGGCGAGAGGATCAGACGTCCTCGAGCGCTTCCTTGCGGGAGAGGCGGATCTTGCCCTGCTTGTCGATGTCGATGACGCGCACCAGCACCTCGTCGCCCTCGTTGACGACGTCGGTCACCTTGTTGACGCGCTCGTTGGCGAGGTGGCTGATGTGCACGAGGCCGTCCGTACCCGGGAAGATCTCGACGAATGCGCCGAAGTCCGTGATGCGCTTGACCACGCCCATGTAGAGCTTGCCGATCTCGGCCTCGGCCGTGATCTCGCGGATCATGGCGATGCACTTGGCCGCCGCGACCTGGTCGGTGCTGGCGACGTCGACACGGCCGCTGTCGTCGACCGTGATGCGGCAGCCGGTCTTGTCCTGGAGGCCACGGATGACCTTGCCGCCCGGCCCGATGAGCTCACGGATCTTGTCGGCCTTGATGTGGATCGTCGTGATGCGCGGCGCGAAGGGGGACAGCTCCGCGCGCGGCGCGGCGATGGCCTTCAACATCTCGCCGAGGATGTGGAGACGACCGTCCTTGGCCTGGTTGAGCGCCTTGAGCATCACGGCGCGCGGCACGCCGGCGATCTTGGTGTCCATCTGGAACGCGGTGATGCCCGCCTCCGTGCCGGTCACCTTGAAGTCCATGTCGCCGAGGTGGTCCTCGTCGCC
>JBJONI010000368.1:0-2828 GCA_046051915.1 Pseudomonadota bacterium | reverse complement strand
TGGTTGGGTTCTCGATCAAAGAGAACGCGGTGATCCGAAACCGCGAGTCCGACAATCCGTACCTGGGGAACTCGTTGTTGACGCAGTTCCGCAACGACGCGGGCGCGGTGATCACGGTTCGGCCGGGGCCCGACGTGGACATCCAGGCGGGATCCGACGTCGCGTACCACATCTACCGGGTGCCCGGCGCCGACGCACAGCGGCAGTACAACGCACGCACGACCATCGCGCCGAACCTGTCCGTCGCGTGGCGGTTCTTCCCCAGCACGGCCTTCGTGGTCGAGTCCAACGTCGACCTCAACCGTTGGCAAGACAACTGGGTTTCGACGAACCAACAGGTGCCGATCGTCGAGTCAGGGCTCGGGGCCGTGCGCTCGTACGGCGACTTCCTCGCGAAGCCGGACTCGACGCTGTTCAAGGCTCAAACGGGCCTCCGCGGTCGCGTCACCCGGAACTTCGTCCTTACGGCCCTGCTCGGCTGGGGCGGCGGTTGGTACGACGTGGATTCGGTGGCTGAGGAGTCGGCCTCGGCGCCTGGCATTGGCAACGAAGCCGACCCCGTGGCGGCGGGCTTCGGCACGAACGTCAAGGGCGCCGATGGGTTGCTCGTCACCCTCAAGACCGACCTCGACTTTGGATTTAAGTCCAAGCGGGCGCTCGGTCAGGCGTTGAGTTTCACGTTCCGCAAGGACTTCCAAGACTCGTTCTTCACGAACTATGTCGCGCAAAACTACCTGCGCGTCGATTTGGCTTCCCACTGGAGCCGCGTCGTCGGTTCCTCGGTGTCGGCGAGCGTCCGCTTCGAGGAATACGCCGGTGAGGTGGAGCGTCGAGACATCGTGACGCGTGCGGACCTCGGCCTGCTCTTCACCCCCGTCCCTTGGCTCGGCATCGACGTCGGCGCGGGGTGGGCGCAACGTGCGAGCTCCCAGCGGGAGATCCAGTATGACAACATCATGGCGCGGACCGTCCTCAATTTCACGTACTGACGCCGTCCGCCGACGCTGCGGCCTCGCCGGACGCTTGGCCGTGTGGTTCGGGCTGGCGGTCTTCGGGCGTGTCGCCCACGCGCAGGATGCGGCGTACCGGCTCGGTGTGGGCGACGTGGTGAGCGTTCTCGTCTACCACCAGCCAGAATTGACGGGCGAGGTCGTGATCGACGATGCTTGCGCGATCGCTCTGGGCCTCATCGGCACGGTGCCAGCGTGCGGCCGAAGCCCGTCTGAGCTGCAGTCCGACATCGTTCGCCGCTACGACGGCTCGTTCCTACGCAACCCATCCGTCGCCGTGCGCGTCGTCCGGTATCGGTCGCAACGTGTCGATGTGCTGGGCGAGGTGGAGCGACCAGGCCCGTTGTACTTGGAAGGCGCGACGACGTTGCCGGAGATCATCAGCCTTGCGGGCGGAACAAAGGGCGATGGCATCGTCGAGGCGGAGATCATCGGGGCCGATGGTGCGCGCCGTTCGTATCGCCTCGACCGCCTCCCGACAGACGCCTCGGTGCAGGTCCGCGCGGGGGATCGCATCGTTTTGCAGCCTTCGAAGGTAGTCTATGTGGAAGGCGAGCTCGAGAAGGCCGGTGTGTACCCGTTGACGCCGGGGTTGACGGTGAGTCAGGCGCTGACCCTCGCCGGCGGCACGTCGATCTACGCGAACCTTCGGCGCGTGGCGGTCATTCGCGACGGCCAGGTTCGCACCGTGGACATTCGTTCGGTTCTTCGTGGGGATCCAGGCGCGGAAGACCCGCAGCTGCTCCCGAACGACCACGTCGTGGTCAAGCCCAAGGGCGGCGGCTACTGACCTGTGTTGGGGACGCGCCACGCGTTGCGTCCGTACCGCGGCTGGCGCCGCCATCGCCAAGCGTCGGCGAGGATGGCGCGCAGGTCGCGCTGTGGCGTCCAACCTAGGTCTTGGGCGGCTCTCGACGCGTCGGCGAGCAGGCTGGGTGGGTCCCCCGCGCGACGCGGGCCAAACCGATGCGGGACGGGGAGTCCGGTGACGGCCTCGATCGCGCCCAGCACCTCGCGCAAGCTGTAGCCCTTTCCGGAACCGAGGTTCCAAACGCCGGATCCTCCGTGGGCGGCGATTC
Source organism: Pseudomonadota bacterium (assembly GCA_046051915.1). Lineage (GTDB taxonomy): Bacteria > Myxococcota_A > UBA796 > UBA796 > JBEIFN01. Next base: position 739 of record JBJONI010000368.1, on the reverse strand, counting down.
GATCCCACGCGCGGCGGTGGGCGTCCGCCAGATCGTCCACGTGGACGTAGTCGCGGATGCAGGTGCCGTCAGGCGTCGGGTAATCCTCGCCGAACAGCGTCAAGGGCACCCCGCCGAGCGCGGCATCGAGTGCGAGCGGGAACAAGTGCGTCTCGGGGTCGTGCGCTTCGCCGATCCAACCATCGGCAGCGCCACCCGCGGCGTTGAAGTACCGTAGGCGCGCGATGTTCCAGGCCGGATCCGCCCCGAGGTCGACGAGGAGCCGCTCCACCGCCGCCTTGCTGGCACCGTACGGGTTGATGGGAGCGAACGGGGCGTCCTCGGGGATCGGGGTATGCGCTGGGACGCCGTACACCGCGGCCGTCGAGCTGAACACCAGCTTGCGGACGCCGTGTCGCGCCATCGACGACAGCAGGGTCAGCGTCCCGCCCACGTTGACGTCCCAGTAGCCGAGCGGATCGACGACGCTCTCGGCAACACTCATCCTTGCGGCGAAATGCAGCACACCGTCGAACGGGCCGTGCGTGAGGAACAGGCGTTCGACGTCGGCCCGATCGCGCAGATCGCCGACGATGAGGGAGGCGCCCGCCGCCTCGCGGTAGCCCTCGTACAAGCGGTCGAAGACGACCACCTCGTGACCGACGTCGCGTAGGTGTCGTGCGGTGTGCGACCCCACGTAGCCTGCCCCGCCCGTCACCAGCAGACGCGCCATGCCGCCCCCTGTGCCTGCATAGCAGGA
>JBJONI010000367.1:0-3533 GCA_046051915.1 Pseudomonadota bacterium | reverse complement strand
TTTCCGAGGGCGAACAACGCGAAGTCCCCGAGGCCGGGCGGCAGAACGCCCAGGGTGTACGGGTTCGTCCGTGGCCCTGGGCCGCGCCAAGCGGGTTGCGCCCACCAGCTCCGCGGCCCCTCGCGGCGCAGCACCTGCCAGTCGGCGGCGTCCGGCCGGCAGCCGCCGGTCTGCACACGATCGACCCAACCATCGCGGTCGACGTCGGCCCAACCCCCGAGCACGATCCCGCCGTCGTAGCCCGGGCGATCGTCGGGGCCGTCCGGGACGAAGGCCCCGGCGCCGCCCCACGCGATGGGTTGCCCCCAACCCGCGTGCACCGCATCGACGGCACCATCGCCATCGACGTCGCGCAGGTCGTACAGGCGACGGTCCCCGGCGGTGAACCAAGCGTCCAGATCCGGCGCGGCGAGCAGCGTATCGGTGCTCGGATCGTACCGAAACGCGCGGTTGCTTCCCTCGCCCGGGACGCCGGTCCCAAGCCCGAGCAACACCACTTCGTCGGCACCATCGCGATCGAGGTCGGCGAACACGCCGTGCGTGAGGCAAGGTCCGCCACCCGCCGACACCGAAGCGACGCAGGGCAGCAAGCCGGCGAGCGCGGGCGAGCGCGCGCCGAGGTCGACGAACGGCGGGGGGGGTAAGGGCTCTCCGACGGCCGGACTCCCCGTCTCGGCCGCGGTCTCCGACGGGGTCGTGTCGGTCGGCGTCGGGGTATCGCCCTCGTCGGGAGCGGAGGGATCGGTGTCGGTGTCGGGCTGCGGGACGTCGGGCGGGGCCTCGGTGTCGACGACGGGGGCGCTATCCCCGGGGCCCGCGCTGTCGGGATCGCGGCCCACGTCCGCGGCATCGTCGACCACGGACACACAGGCATACAGGCCGAGCCAGCCTGCGCCCCACCACGTCTTTCGTACCCGAGCCACGATCATGGCCCGTCATACCACCAACGCGGCGCGACGTTGAGGGGCACCCCATCGACGCGAACCTCGAACCGGCCCTCCCCGGCGGTCGCGCTGGCGAGCACCGGGAAGCGCCACGTCGCCCCATCACGGACGGGCTCGCCCACCGTCCCTTCCCCGTGCGTGCGAACGACCTCGACGAGGCCCGGGCGCGGCGTCCCCCCAAGATCCCGCGGTGTGACGGCGATCCAGCCGGTCTCTCCGGGCGCCAAGTGGCGACCTTGGGGCGTCAACGAGAGCACCTCGGGGATCGCAAGCGTCTGATGACCTGAGGGCACGCCCGGCGCCCGCCACGTCCAACCCTCGGGGGTGGTGACCCAAACCGCATCGGCGACGCCGTCGGCTCCCGTCGTCAAAAACGCGATCGCCTCGCTCCGCGGGCCGGGCGGGAAGGGCCCGCCGATCACCGCCGCGGGGCCGAGAACGCCGTCGTCCTCGACGCGCACGACCGCACCCAACGCTTCGCGGTTGCCAAAGCCACCCACGAGCCGCAGCGCCAAGCTGGACCGAGCGCCGGCACCGAGGTGGCGCAACACGCGCGGACGACGTCCCCAGCCTCCGATGACGAGATCGGGCGCACCATCGCGATCGAGGTCACCCACCGTCAACGAACGGCTCGACGCCCACGCCCCGAGCCCCCATGGGACCGCAACCTCGTCGCGGGGTCGCCCGTTCTGCGTGCGCCAGACCGCGATCCGGTCCACCTCGCCGTAGCCTGCACGGGCGTCCGCCGGGTCCAGCCCGCCCACCGCGAGGACGTCTTCGTCGCCATCCAGGTCGAAGTCCGCCGACCACACGCCCCACGGCTTGACCGTCTCCTGATCGTAGGGTGCCGCGCGTGCGGGGAGCGTCAGGGACCAGCGGTCCGTCCATTCCTCCCACAGCCCCGCCGTCGGGTGCCAGACATGCAGCGCGCGCCAGGTCGTCGCCGCGATCAGGTCGACCTCCCCATCGCCGTCGACGTCCGACCACGTCGCACCCATCGGGTTGAGCCACGAGATCGGCGCGTTGGCCACGACCGGAGACAACCGCCAAGCCGACGACAAGGGGAGAACATCGATCGGCGCAAAACCCGGCAAGCCCAGGGGATCCAGCCCGGACGCGCGCCAGAATCCAAGACCGGGATCGCCGAGATCACAGGCATTTCCAAGGGCGAACAGCGTTTGCTCCCCTCCCCCGAGCGATGGCGGCACCACCCCAACGGTGTACGGGTTCGTGGCCGCGCCGGCCCCACGCCAGCCCGGCTGCGGCGTAAAGGCGCGCACACCCGTCCTGCGCCACACCAGCCAGTCGGTGACACCGGGGCGGCACCCCCCGGTCTGCACGACGTCGATCCAGCCGTCGCGATCGACGTCGCCGAGGGCGCCGCTGATCATCCCGGCGTTGTAGGGCGCGCGCGGCGTCCGCGGCTCGGTCGCGAACCCCCCGTCCTGCTGGCCCCACGCCGGCGGGGCGTCCCAACCCGCCGTGACGAGGTCCACCTGACCGTCCTCGTCGAGGTCCAGAAGCGCGAACACCGGCTGATCCTCGTCGCCGAACCGCGCGGCCTGCGCGACGTCCTCCACCAGACGACCGAGGGCGCGGTCCCACCGGTACACGCCGACGCGGGCCTCCTCGTCCGACCCTCCGCCGAGGCCGAGCACGACCAACTCGGTCACGCCGTCCCCGTCGAGATCCGCCATCACCCCGTGCGTGAGGCATGGCCCGCCCCCCGCGGCGGCCGACGCCACGCAAGGAGGACGGGCGTCCAAGTCTCCGACGACGTCGTCCCAGGGGCTCGGGGCGAGCGGTTCAAGCGGAGCCGCCGTGTCGTGGACGGGCGAATCGGTGGGCGTCGAGCCGCTGCCCTCCGGCGTGTCGGTCGGAGGCGACGGCGTGTCTTCAACGCCGGGATCGGGGGTCTCCCCCTCCGGATCGTCCACAGGCGCTGTGCACGCCCACACCATCGATGCGATCCAAATCCTGCGCATGCCGCATCGTAGCGGCCCGTCCGCGACGCCTTCAAGACGCATGGCACAGAGTGCCGCTTTGCCGCCTGCCGTTGGCGCGCTGCCCCGAGCGCTACGGTTCGCGCGCGGGTGCCAGCTCGGACACTTGGAAGAACCCTACCTCGATGGGCACGCCCACTGCGTGGTTCTCGACGCCCATGGGCCCCACCGGGTCAGGGTCGATCTCCCCCACAGAGAGGGGGGTCAACCGCCACGACGCCTCGAAGGCCGCGCAGACAGGGTCGAGCGGCGGCGGAACCTGCGGGGTCGGCACATAGTGCGGCCCACATCCGCCCGACCGGTAGTAGACCACGCACCGCCCGTCGGTCGGGACGTCGTCACGCACGATGTCACGCCAGAGATGGTCACGTTGGGCGAGCATCGAGACCCAGCGCGGTGGGGCCAACGTACGGTCGCCCTGCGCCGACCAAGCGAAGATCTCGCACCCGTCGGGCACCTTGGGAAGCGCGGCTTGGACGAAGGCCAGCTCGCGCCCGAGGACCGAAGACTGGGCCGCCAGGCGCAGGTCGAAGGCCGCGACCAGGCCGAGGGCGACCGCAGCCGCGCGTCCAACACGACCGTGGTC
>JBJONI010000366.1:0-3993 GCA_046051915.1 Pseudomonadota bacterium | reverse complement strand
AGCCGCGGCGCCGTCGTCCGTCGAGCGGGGGCAGAACGGGCCCACCTCGTGGTCGGTGGGCGCGCCCCGCAGCACGACGCGCCAGCAGGTCGTCTCCAAGCCGGAGGACAGCGTGCACGCTTCCTCGGTGATCGGCGAGACCAGGCCGGTCGCGTCAAACGCGCCGACGAAGTCGGCGGGTTCAGCGGCCACATCCGTGTCGGTGTCGGCACTAACGTCGGTCGCGCCGTCGGCGCAGGCGATGGACAGCGCCATGGACAGCGGCACGATCGCCACCGATCGACTCGGACAGTTGACGGGAGCGTGCAACGAGACCTCCAGGAGGGGCCGATCGCCCCCCGCCTCGACTACGGCGCCCCATTCCCGCACGCTGTCCTGTTCGGGTCAGCCTCCGTCAGCGCAGGTCAGCGGTATCGCCGCGCGGTCGTCCGCGGCGCGCGCCACCTCGGGTGCGTCGGTCCGACCCGAACGACAAAGCCCGCCGGACCTTGCGGTGCGACGGGCTTTTTTAAGAGTTGCGGGGGCAGGATTTGAACCTACGGCCTTCGGGTTATGAGCCCGACGAGCTACCTGACTGCTCCACCCCGCGGTGGTACACAGCCATTAACCCGCCGCGGCTGAACGTCAAGGCGCCCTGCGAGGATCAGCCAGGCCGCCCGCAGAGGACTGACGGCTGCGCGACCCCTATCGCCCGCGCGAGGGGCCTGGACGGCCGCCGTTGGCACCCGCAGCCTTGGCAGCGGCCTTCTGACCGAGCCGGCGCTTCTTGGGCTTGGGCTTGGCGAAGCCCGCCTTGTAGACGACGCGCCCGGCCCGCTCCGGCTTCACGCCTTCGGCCAGGTCGCGGAGCCGACGCACTTCTTCGGCCGTGAGGGCACGGAACTGCCCACGCTCCATCTCACGCAGCGACACCGTGGCGAAGCTGACGCGGCGGAGCTTGGAGACCGGATGCTTGAGCTGTGCAAACAGCCGTCGGATGAGACGGTTGCGTCCCTCGGTGACCGTGATCTCCACCCAGCAGTTCTCGGCGTCGGTGGCTTCGACCACGCGGACCTTCGCCGGCTGGACGCGCCCGTCATCGAGGAAGATCTTGCCTTCTTCGATCATCTGAAGCTGCTCAGGCGCGGGGCGCCGCCAGACCTTGACCAGGTAGCGCTTCGGCACGCGGGTGCTCGGATGCGTGAGCTTGTGGGCGAGATCGCCGTCGTTGGTCAGGAGCAGCGCGCCTTCGGTGTCGAAGTCGAGGCGACCGACCGGCTCCACACGACCCGGCAGCTCGCCCAGCAGGTCGAACACGCTCGGACGTCCCTCGGGATCATCGCGGCCGGTGATGTAGCCACGGGGCTTGTACAGCAAGTAGTAGACGTGCTTGGGCTCGTCAGGCAGCCGGCGCCCGTCCACCTTGATCACCTGACGCTCCGGATCCACGGCGCAGGACTCGGAGAGGACCTCGCCATCGACGCTGACACGCCCATCAGCGATCCATTGCTCCGCTTCGCGTCGGCTGCACAACCCACGACGGGCCATCAGCTTGGCGATGCGCATGCCACCGCGCTCATCGGCGGGGTCGAAGATGTCGTCCATGTTGACCTCGGACCGCCTCCCGGCGGGCTCGGCGCGTCGTCGCGCGCTCCCCGCAACGGCGGGGACCGGTGCTTATCTCGGTTCCCCCGGGTCATCCACCCTCGCGACGACGTCGATGTCGACATCGGGGAGGATGACCGGCACTTCCAGCGTCGTCCCAGCACCGCCCTCGGCCGGATCCGTCGCCGCCAGCTCCTCTCGCTCCTGCAACGTCGGCAGGCTCGCCAAGCTGTCGAGCTGAAACATCTCAAGAAACAGCGGCGTCGTCCCATACTCCAAGGGACGCCCTGGCTCCTCACGTCGTCCGACCACGCGCAGGTAGCCCTTGTCGAGGAGCGTCTTGAGGACCCCCCCCGCGCTGACACCTCGCAAGTCGTCGACCTCCTGCCGCGTACAGGGCTGCCGGTACGCGACCACCGCCAACGTCTCGAGCGCCGCGTTGCTCATCTTTTGCGGTCGGCCGCCACGAAGCCGCGCGACCTCGTCAGAGAACGCCGGATCCGTCCGCAGTTGCCAACCGCCGGCGACGCGCACGAGCCGAACGCCCCCCTCGCGACGCTGGGCTTCGAGGGCCTCGAGGCCTGCGAGCACATCACCGACGTCCACGGCCCCGATCGCCTCCGCCAGATCGAGCACCGTGACGGGCTCTCCCGCAGCGAACAACAGGGCTTCCAGCATCGCGACGAGGACGTCGGGCGGGATCGGCGCCTGCCGCACAGGCTCGCCGAAAGACGGAAACGGAACCACCTCGCCGCTCACCCCGCCTCCGCGTCCGCCGAGAAGCCAAACGCCTCACCCCGCAAGGCATCGAGCGGGTGGTCCTCGGCGACTCGACTCGTCAGTGCCACGTCGGTGAGGTGGCCGTCCTGTACGAGGACGATCCAGCCAAGCCGGGTCATCTCCAAGATGGCAAGGAACGCCACCACGCGCTCGGACCGCTGGCGGAATCGCCGAAGGAGCCCAGACAACCCTGCTGTTCCGCCGACCCCACCGAGCCCCGTCAGCACGAAGCGCGCACAGGCGCCGAGGTCGACTTCCGGGCGATGGATCGTGTGCGTCACGGGCGCTGGCGCCGGGCGGGTCAACAGCTTGTAGTAGCGATCGAGCAGCGCAAACGCATCGACTCCGGGGACCAAGGGCTGGTCGAGCTCGCCCACGTCGGCTGGCGCACGGGCGAACGTGTCGCGGTCCAGGCGTGGCCGGTCGTCGAGGGCCTCCGCCGCTGCCTTGTAGGACGCGTAGGCTTCGAGACGACGCGCCAACTCTTCGCGCGGGTCGACCTCGGACTCGGCGAGGATCGCAGGTGGCCGGGGAAGCAGTTCGAGGCTCTTCAAGTGGACCAGCGTGGCCGCCATCGCGAGGTAGTCGGCCGCCAGCGAAAGATGCAACGCCCGGACTTGGTCGAGGAACGCGAGGTAGGCGTCGCAGACGGCGGCCACCCGGATCCGGCGCAGATCGATGCCGTCGCGGCGAACCAAGTACAACAACAAGTCGAGCGGTCCGTCGAAGACCTCGGTTCGGACCGTCCACGGTCCGCGGAGAACCAGCGGTTCCGCGACATCGGGGAGAACTTGCGCCCCCTGCGGCACCAGCACCGGTGTGACCAAGCGAGACCTCCGACCGAATCCAACGCGTCAGAACCGATTGCAGCGCCTCCTGCAAGTGACGTCGTTGGATTTTTCAGCCCTCGGATCCGCCGTGAAGCGCCGGCGGCAACGGCCGCAGGGGCGGGGCATCCTCAGCCTCAAACGAAGCATTCGTGGCCCCATCACACGCGAGATCTGCGGCGCAGAAGCGGCACGCGTCCACCTTGCGCCACCACACCCGGTCGGGAAACACCATCGCACCCGTCGTCGGAGGGTGGTCGGCGTCGACGTAGAACCGGTTGCGCGCCGGGGCCCGGTGCCGCGCGTAGGCGCCCAGCCAGCAAGGCGGTAGGCCGCGGACTTCCCAGCGTGCTCCGGACGCGTCCAACGACGCGGCGAACCGATCGAGCAAAGCCACGACGGCCTCAAGCGCGGAGCGATCGATGGGACGGTCCAGCGGCCAGGACAACATCCAGCGTCGTCCCCGCGGATCCGCGCAGATCGCCGCCAACACCTCCGACACGCCGGCACCGCCCGCGTCGTCGAGCGGCACCACCCACGTGTGGGCGTCGTGATGCGCGAGGTCGTCCGGATGCGACGCGAAACGTACAATTTCGTCCGCCCAGGCAGGCGCATGGCCGTCCGTCGCGTGGACCACGACGCGCCGGATCCCCTGCGCACGCCAGGATGCGACCGGCAGGGTCTCGGCGAGCGCGCCCACCCCGGAGAGCAGGACCGCGTCGACGGGGGTCGCGCGCGGGCCACGCTGACCGAGCGTGTAGTGGGCGACCGCCGCGTCCACCTCCGCGGGCGTGAGATCCCG
>JBJONI010000365.1:0-2595 GCA_046051915.1 Pseudomonadota bacterium | reverse complement strand
ACGCCGACCCCACGGCCATCGAGGACCATCTCCTCGACGCGCTCGGTGACCTGCACGTCCGGGCCTGCCTCGACGCCACCGACGATGCCAAGCTGCTCGCGGGCCTCGAAGCCGTCGCGCGGCGCGCGGACGCTTGGCACGAGGTGGTCGTGCGGCTCGACGTGGCGTCGGGAGCCCTCGTCACGCCTGGGCACAGTTCGCCGGCGCGCTGGCGTCACGCGCTCGCCTTGGCACGCTTGGCCCTCGATCAGCGCGTGACGCCCGACGTCGGCCGGCTTCCCCTGGAAGCGGCCCAGGCCGCGCTGGTCGGCGGCGCCGACGGCCTCGGCCCGGTCGCCCCGGCAGACGCCGCCCAAGCCGAGCGGCTGATCCGCAGCGCCGGCCTCCGCCCTTTCCCCCGCGACGCGCTCGGGGCCGCGCAAGGGCCGGCTTGGACGGCGGCGAAGAAGATCCGGCCCGTCCACGAGCGCCTCGGCGGCGCCCCGTCCGCGTGACCGAACTCGCGCTTCGTCGCTTGTGGCTCCCCGACCATGGGGGGAGGATCGAGGCTGCGACCGTGTCGATCGCCTCCGACGGGACGGTGCTCGCCCTCACGCCAGGCCTCTCACCCGGCGCGCCCGTGATCGACGACCTCGTCATCCCCGGCGTCGTGAACGCGCACACGCATCTGGAACTCGACGCGCTGCCGACGCTGCGCGCGCCAACGTTCCTGGACTGGCTGGCGGACCTGCGGCACCATCTGCCCGCGCCCGACCCCGGACCCCGTGCCGCCCACGACCTCGCGGCGTTGGGGTGCGCTTGGGTCGGGGACGTCAGCAACGGCGGCCACACCGGGGACTGGCTCGTCGCAGCCGGTTTGCGCGGTGTGGTCCACCACGAACGGCTCGGCACCGACCCCGAGATCGTGGCCGGACTGTTGGCGACACCGGTCGCCGAACACGCCGTGGGGCCGGGCGTGACCCGTTGGCCCACCGCGCACGCGCTGTTCTCCACGGCGCCGGCCGCGGTCGCCCACCTCCTCGCGGGCCGTGACGGGCGCCCGCCCGCCTGCCTGCACCTCGGCGAGTCGGTCGACGAGGCCGAGTTCCTCCGTGACGCGAGCGGTCGACATGCCGACCTGCTCGACGCCCTCGGTCGGGACTGGAGAGGCGGCCACCGCCGTGCGCCCCGCCCGGTGGCGTCCCTCGAAGCCCTCGGGGTCCTCGGACCCGGTCTCCTCGCCGTGCACGGCGTGTTCCTCGACGCGGAGGACCGCGAGGACTTTGCGCGCACCGGCGCGCGCCTGTGCCTGTGCCCGCGGTCGAACCTCAACGTCACCGGCCGGCTGCCCAACGTGCCCGCATGGCTCGCTGCGGGCGTGCCGCTCGCGCTCGGGACCGACAGCCGCGCGTCGGCCGAATCCCTCGACGTGCTCGCCGAGATCCCCGTCCTCGCCGCGGCGTTTCCGGAGGTCGACGCGGGCGTGTGGCTCGCGCTCGCGACGCACGCCGGTGCGGCCGCGGCGGGCGCCAACGGCGTGGGCGCGGTCCGGGTGGGCGAGCGGCCCGGTCTGTGGCGGCTCGCCGCCCACGATCCCCGCGCGCTATGCCAACGGCCCCCAGACCGCGTCCAGATCGCCTGAGAGCCCTCAATCGTCGAGGGCACCCGCCTCGATCCAAGCGGCCACGATCGCGACCTCGTTGTTCGCGAGTCCGAAGCCAGGCGGCATCAAGGTGCCGCTTCCTCCGGCCTCGATGTGGGTGCTCGCGAGCTTGCGGTAGAGGTAGCTCGCCTCGGCGTCGCCGGGGACAACACGAAGCACGCTGGGCGCCTGGGTGCTCGGGACGTCGACGAGCTGCGACCAGGCGAGGCCGGGGCTGAGGTCGAGGCCCGCCTCGACCGGGGGGGCATGGCAGCCCGCCGTGGTACAATTTCGGGCGAAAATCGGCGCAATCTCCCCCGAAAACGTAGGTGCTGGCTCCCCACAACCCGTGACCGCGACGAGCGCGACGAGCCGGAACGAACGCTTCATCTCTCCTCCTCTGGGACGATGCGGCGGACCGCGCCGTTCCGTAGATCGGCGATCCACACCGCGCCGTCCGGACCGCGTCGAACGTCGACCGGGAAGCTCAGCTCGGCTGTTGCCGCCGCCTCGCCATCGCCTGCGAACCCTGAGACGCCGGTGCCCGCGAGCACCTCCAAGCTGCCGTCTGGGGTGACCCGCAACACACGGTGCCCGGCAGCCTCGGCGATCAAGACGCCCCCATCGACCTCCGGCCACACCCCGTAGGGCTCCTGCAACGGCGCGGTCGCCGCCGCCGCGCCCGCTTCGGCCCGACCCGACACCCCGGTGCCGGCCACCGTCGTGAGCACGCCGGCGCCAAGGTCGAAGCGACGCACGGCATGGTTGCCGGCATCGGCGATGTAGAGCGACCCCTCCAAGTACCGAAGTCGCTGGGGCGACGTGAGTCGGCCCGGAGCGCCGTCCACAAATCCTGGCGACCCGTCGCCCGCGATCGTGCGAATCACCCCGTCAAGCCCCACCGCCCGGACGCGGTGGTTCTCGGTGTCGCTGATGTAGACGACACCCGCCTCGTCGACCGCCACGCCCGCCGA